>JAPKCA010000130.1 GCA_028823145.1 Flavobacteriales bacterium | reverse complement strand
CAAGTGTATATGCTTCCATCATTTACGAGTAAAGACTCATTGCCCAGAGTGCCATTATTGGTGATGGTACCAACGTTCATGAAGTCCCCTGAATTATTGATGGTTCCAATGCTTGTGAGGTTGTTGTAGTTGATCATTGACCCCTCATTCAAGAAACTGCCATTGACCGTGAGCGCGCCGTCATTGGTCATGGTGGAGCCGGTTGGAATGACTGCAGCAGTGTAAATGACTACAGTGCTTCCGTCTGTTATCACAATCGCATCATGCGTACTTGGTACCCCGTGATCCCAGTTCCCGCCATCTTCCCAAGACTCATCAACATTTCCAGTGAAAGTGGTTGTTTCATTGCAATCGGCAAGGCCGTCTCCGTCTGCATCCGGTGCAATTATGTCGCATTCTCCACAAGCATTTAGTTGCAAACAGGAGCCATCGTCGACCACCGCTTCAGCATCGTAATTGCAGGCCTCGGCATCGGTACAACCTTCATCTCCTTCTTCATCGAGACAGAGATTATCGATGACCCAAGTAACGGCGTACTCCGCTCCAGCAGAGCCCGAATATCCGTTATACAACACAACACTCCAATCACCCGACCCGCTCAGACTTGCAGGAGATAGGTCCACCGTTGCTGTGTAGAGGCCGTTTGTTGACGTTGCCCATGAGGAGGGCCAAACCACACCGTAATTACCTAAACTGCTGCAACCCCCGGGGGAACTATTGTAACCACCAAATGAAGCACATTGACCCGATGGTGAAGTAATGGCCATCGCTAAATCTGCCGCCCAACTATTCGTGCTACCGGCGTTGTTGAATTCCAATTCAATTGAAATGGTCGTTAATTCTGACAACGACGTCGCCGACTGCGTAAGCGGCTCGCTTGTCTCATTTGCATTCAGGGAGGCAGTTTGCTCACCTGTGAGTTCACAAGAGCATGGGTCTTGATAAATGCAATTGCCATCATCCAGGGTAGCGTCCGGCTCGAAATTGCAGGCCGTTTCGTCCGTGCATCCACAATTTGAGCAAGAGTCAAAACAACCGCTTTCAAAGGAAGTGGAAATCGAATTGTTCCCTTCATTGGCATCCGTTTGCCCTGTCAAATGAATTGAAACCTCCAAAGCATGATCGCCTGAAGGGACATCCATGCAGAGCTCACCGTCACCGCAAAGGTTGACCACGATGCTTTCTCCGAAGGCCAATGATCCCGTCCAACCAACGATTTCCGTTTGCATTCCGTTGTCCAAGTCGAAGACCACATCAAAGGAAGTCAGGGTTTCAGTACCCACATTGATGACCACTACACCTGGGGAAATTGCTGTTCCACAAACCTGAGCGCCAACTCCATTTATGGTACTTGCAGTGGCATCATACGGCTCTATGTTCGTTGTTGGTTCAATGGTGAAATTTCCATTGGAAATATCAAAAAAGACGTGGCTGCTTCCTTTGACTTTCAGTCGTGCATTGGTCGTAAGAATATTGGGTAGGGTAACCATCACCCAGCCGTCATTCGAGGTATTTGAAACAAGCGTGTATGGCCAAGTGTATCCACCATCTATTGAAAGATATATATCCACATTGGCACAATCCACGGCACCACTACTTGTCCCAGCAACGTCCCAAGCGACCGAGTAAGGAACGCCACCAGCAACGGATTCACCTCCATTCGGAGAGTTGACCACGAAGGGTCCCGACTCCCCATCGACGCTCATCGTCAAGAGATCATCCGCCACACCTCCTCCATTCAACTGGTTGTCCCGAACGGTGCACTTGAAATTCAGATTACGAGAATATGTGGGAAGGTGCTCTCCGATGGTCACAGTGCCATTGACTAAGTCGTCGACCTTCGGAAAGATTCGCGTTGGTTCAGACGACGATGGCCAAGATCGAAAAATCGGTTGGTTGCCCGACGGGTTAGTCAAGTCACCGTCACCCGCAGCTGTTGCTGGGCCCAAATCATATTCTTCCCAATTGTAGGTGATCTCTCCGCCATCCGAATCATTGCCCGTTGCTGTCAACTCGAAAGGAGTCGATGCCGGAATGGTCAGACCATTGGTTCCCGCTTCCACGGTCGGAGGAGTATTTCCTGTAGAAGTAACGGTCGCGCAATTGTTGCCATTTCCATTGACCGAAAAGGCAATCATTTCGTTGTAGCTGTGGTTGTGAAAATGGTCGTCTGAGTTGCTTTGCAAATTTGGAGAACAAATTCCGGCGTAGCCCATGATGGTGCTGGCCGATCCAGGTTCAAATGCAGCCGACGCCGCCCGGTTGCACGAATTGTTTTGCGTGTGATTCCCGCCAAATTGGTGCCCCATTTCATGGCAGACATAATCGATATCAAAGGGATCTCCAACAGGAGAACCTTGTCCGGTAACACCACCAGCCTTGTTGTTTCCACATGGTGATTGCAAATAAGCTACGCCACCGCCGCCCGTCGAAAATACGTGCCCAACATCGTAGTTGGCCGACCCAATGACGCCATTGCACGTAGCGATGTTTTCATCCAACATCGTTCCACCGCTGTTGTTTGTGTACGGGTCAGAAGCTGAATCAAGAAAGACCAATTGGTCGTTGTTGGCTACCATGACCATTCTTATCGCTACATCGCGCTCAAATACTCCGTTGATTCTGACCATCGAAGTATTCATTGCTGCCAACGCACCCTCAATCGTTCCTCCATGAAACGCTGCATACTCGCCCGTACAAGCCAACGCCAAACGGTACGTCCGCAATTCATTGCCACTTTCTGTTTCGAAGGGTAGGGTTGGAGAAGGAAATCTTTGCATTCCCATTTGAATAGGGGAATTTCCTTGATGCTTGACTTGCGGGGTCGTTGTGGTTACTTCTTCACCTACTTCACATCCTTCCCAGGTTTTTGATGTTCCTTCATAAAAGGCCTCTCGGGTATAGCTTATGTGCAAATTTGGAAGCCCTTCTTGAGGTGAAGGATCAATGAATACAGTGCTGCCATTCCTAAAGATCATCGCGTGGAAGCCGGCCGGCGTCAGGTCAAAATGCACCTGTTGCGCCTGGTCATCAATACCAACACCTTTGTACGATCGAATACCGGGGAAACGGGCCTGCAGCTCCGCCGCCATCACCGGTGCTTCCGCTATTTTGAATGTAGCCTCTCCGCCCTCGGGCAGAGGCAATGTGAGGAAAAGTGAGGATTGAGTCGGATCGATTTGATCCATCAAAGAGGCATCTTCTAAGATCGATATCAGGGAGAATTGGTCGATTTCCAAGGCCCTAAAGGTTTTGGTTTCGATTTGAACTTGTCGTTGAGGTGAGAGTTCCGCGTCTGTCCAAAAAGAGGGAGCTTGTGCTTGAATAAATCCTGAAGAAAGGGCTATGAACAATAAACTGGCAATCCATTGAATTGAGCGATAAGAGCAAGCGAAGGGGATGAATGACTTCATTTCAGTGATGAATTTGGTTCTGTCAAGGTACCTATTACCCCTCAAATAGACGAATCGTTGACATTAATCGATTATTCCTGCCGATTAACTGATAACTGATCTGCAGAATTACGCCTAGGCATCATCGCTAGACCAGGACGCTCTGCCCGTGACATACCACGCCCTAACTCAAGTCGTAACACAATGAAAACAAAATCCGAACTTGGTGGGACTTGGAGGGGGTTGCGATAATGAAGTCGGTCGTTCGACGAATTTTTCACTTCTCTCAAAGACGGATTGATTTAAACCTTGGATATTTTACCTTATCATCTAAATTATAGGCCTCACTGTAAATGACATACGGGTCACCAAGATTTTGACATGATATACGACTTCATCATTGTAGGAGGAGGATCAGCTGGTTCTGTGCTCACCAACCGTTTAAGTGAAGACCCTTCTAACAATGTATTGGTGCTAGAAGCAGGTAGACCAGATTATAAATGGGATTTTAGAATCCATATGCCCGCAGCACTCACCTATTTGCTGACGGGGACGAACTACAATTGGGGTTATAGTTCGGACCCAGAACCATTTATGTACAACAGAAGAATTGCACAGCCCCGAGGAAAAGTTTTGGGGGGTTCCAGTTCAATCAATGGGATGATCTGGATTCGTGGCAATCCTATGGATTATGATAAGTGGGCCGCTGATGAAGGTCTTGAAAACTGGGACTATGCTCACTGTCTGCCATATTTCAAAAAGGTAGAAACCCGGTTGAGCGGCGGAAATGAATATCGAGGAGATAAGGGCAACCTCAAACTGACCACGCCCACTTGTGAAAACCCGTTATTTGAAGGCTTTTTCAAGTCCGTGCAAGAAGCGGGCTATCCGTTGACGGATGATGTGAATGGCTATCAGCAAGAAGGCTTTGGCAAGTTTGACCAGACCATACACAACTCGAGAAGACTGAATGCAGCACGTGCCTACATACACCCCATAAAGCATCGCAAGAACCTGAATGTCGTTACCCAAGCCATGGTGATGCGTGTTTTGTTTGAAGGGAACAAAGCGGTGGGTGTTGAATACAAAAAAGGAAAAAAAGTAGAGCGAGTTTTCGCTAAGGAAATCATTTGCTGTGGTGGAGCGATCAACACACCTCAGCTATTGCAGGTATCAGGCATTGGAAATGCAGAGCACTTAAAGAGTTTGGATATTGATGTGGTGCAGGATCTTCCTGGAGTTGGGGAGAATTTGCAAGATCATTTGGAAGTGTATGTGCAATGGGCCTGTAAAAAGCCGGTCAGTTTATACCCAGCGTTA
>JAPKCA010000129.1 GCA_028823145.1 Flavobacteriales bacterium | reverse complement strand
CCCCAGATAAATGGTTCTGTGTTCAGGCTCCGATACCTTGAATATGTCAACAACTTCAAAGCCCAGATGTTTATTGTTGTCTTTTCCAACTAGTTCGATGAACACTCTACCAGCTACATTGATTGCTTTTAAGAGGTGAAGGTTTGCATTTGACTGAACCCACAGGGTCTTATTTTTTTGCATGTCCGCTGCCTTGGAATTGTATTCATTTCCATCATAGTGTTCCGGGAAACTTCTGTTGTATGCTATTTCCAGCTTTACGTTTTCTGGTACCTGTAGATCTGGGCCGGAATAATCCGCCACATTCCAGAAAAATTTCTTGGCTTTCTTGACCGAAGAGCTCGAGACAAGATAGTCATATGTATAGAGCTTATAGTACTTTTCTTCGGACACAGTCCAATCAACATTCTCCTCACCTGTAGGTTGTTCAGCTTCACCTCTGGACTCCTTCCATGTGATCTTGATTGGACCGGGCTGGATCGCAAACACGGTTTTGGCGTAGGGGCTATAATGATAGCCACTGGAAGAATGTTCCTCCCGGCAAAGCCCCCCCGAGGGCAGCAGTGCGACGGTGGTAACAGCGCCACCATCTGCAACATTTCCCAAACTAGCGTTAATCCCGGCCTGATTCTTTTGCGAATCAGTCAAGGGCAATTTAAATGTGAGCTCTTTCTTGTTGGCCGAAACGGCCAGTAACACGAAAGACCCCACAAATTCCTGTTGTGCTATCCCACTGAAAGCCACCAGATCACCGGCCTGATAATCAGTGGCCGTCTTGGTATGGACTATCGCCACACCGACATTTGGGTTTAAAACTTTTTCTATTTGGTGACCTGCCTTAAAAGGCTCCTTGGCCCAGTAGGCATCAGGATTCCTGACAGCAACTTCCTCTGACCCAACTTTGATTTTTTCTGGAACCGACACAATGCCTCCAAACATAAGCGAAGCTTGAGGGCTCATGATTGCACCTCCCGATACTGCCGATAACAGGGCGTATTCCCCATCTTCTGATTTCGGCAATCCTAAATTGTCGACGTTCTTGAATAACGAGATGGTGCCGTCAAGCTTGCTCGATGCATCTTTTTGCGGCGCTACAACAGCACCGGCGGAATAAAAACCCATAAACTGGCCAGCTGTCGCATCACTGGTAGGCGACAACCCGTTTGAACCCAATGGGTCGCCCAGTGTGGTTGAAATCGGCACTCCAATCATGGATCGCAGATTATAGGTGGTCTTTTGGGGCTTCAATTCCAGCAACTCGCCCAGACCAAATCCAGGCAGCATCAATGTGCATGCCGCCACCACTAAATACCTAATGCGTCTCATATGAATGAAGCTTTTATGTTACTAAAAAGAGTTATTTAACTCTCATTATATAGTATACTGCGTAATAAGCCGGCTGATTATCAAACCAATGATTACTACCGGTGTTGTTGATCGACAAGCCATGGTTGTGGTGGCCTCCCCAATGTGTTGTGTGATAGCCCCGGTAATGCCCGTTGTCTCCATTGCCCCAACTAGGGCCCCACCCACCCGAGTCATTCCAGTCGTCTTGTCTGGTATAGATGTGATGATAATGATTTCCTCCATGGTGAACCGCCCCACTATGGTTGTGCGCGGGCAGTTGTGCTGTAGTGATTTTTCTCCAATTTGCTCCGCCTTTAAGGTGTAACCTATAATTTAGCCCAGCACCTATTATAAATCTATTCCTAAGATCGGGTGTCCCCCCGGTTCCATTGCATAATCTCCAGTTTGTTGGGATTCTGCTCTGCGTCCACATGATGATTCCATATTTTGGAACAGACCCATATGTTACTTCATCGGTTGTTTTAGCCCACTTTGCCTTGTCGGCTGTGTGGCCTGCGATGGTGTCTACTTTTGCAGCGGAATCGGCCTTTAGCGCACTATCAGCCCTGCCTGCTGTATCTGCCTTGTGCCCCTGGATTGTGGTTACAGTGTCAGCATTCCCAGCCACTATTGAACGCTGACTCAACACCGCATATGGGGAGGCCACGTATCGGAGCCTCGGATTAATGTCTGCTCCATCGACCCTTATGCCTATGAAGCGTTCACCAGATTTATCCCCCTTAAAGACATCACTAAATAATGTGTCGGGAGGGCCATCTAGGCCAGGTATTGTAGTGCCCTGTCCAATCAGCACACTAAAATACCCCTTGTCGACGGTCACGGTTTGTGCCTCAGCATACTTTACATTACCGCCCTCCTCAGCATCAAAAATCCGAAACTCAATGCTCTTTATGGCGGGCGAATCATTGCCCACCGGTTGACCCTGAGCATTGACAAGGTGCCCCTGGTATGTCAGCAAGGAGGGTGGACCGTCGTCTGAGTAGACACTACTGAACGCCATCAAGCTTGCTACTGCTATTATCGTTGTTTTTTTCATGTTTCTGAATATTATATCAATTAGTATTAAAAATATCTTGGAGTTATCCTCCATCTCCCTCGTCAGGCTCGCCTTCTACCGGCTCTGGCTCACCTTCAGCCTCATCCGGCGTGTTCGGAGCCCCCGAAGTAGACTCCGGCTCAATACCATCATAGGCAAACACATCGTTAGATTCATTAATTCGATTCAACTGAAAGAATCCCTTTGCGTGATATTCTTTTTTCTCGGTTCCAGCTCCGGTTAATTGAACCATCTCATGAAATTCTCCTCGTATTATCGATCCAACTCGAACCAAGCTGAGAAAATCATCATTGGGCTCATCAAACCCAAAGGTCATTTCCCTGTTTATTCCCCAAGACTCGTTCCCCTGGTTTAATTCATTTTTAAATTTAGCATCCAAATTGTCGTGGTCAGGATGGTATGCATGAATAAAAGGATTTGATATGCGATCATTATAACTCAAGTTCACCTTGGCGGTCATATTTGAACCCATGCTAATATCACCCTCACAGTTCCAACCATTGTTTTCCTTGGTCCATGGCAAATGCGCGGCTGCAATCCTTCTAGCAGCACCAAGCGAGCTTCTGTCTAAAGCCCTCTCATCGTTTGTGACAACAAAATCGTTTGCCAATTCCGCTCCCTTTCGCAGTCCATAGTAAACTCTTTGAAAAAGCTTGGTTTGGGCACTATCCGAATTGTGCCTGTGAAATATAAACCGTAACGGATAATTCTCAGGCACAGGCCCGTATGTGTCATTGATCCCATCAGAAACCGCCTCCCCGTTTTCATCCGTCTCCACGTCTTCTTCATTTTGCTTTCGAAAGAAGGTGATATCATGACGAACAGCCCAAACTTGAACATCGCCCACCCACAACCCTGAATTTGAAGGGATAATAGAAGTAATCGGCACCTCATACTTCACCAATCCGAGCGAATCCTTGAATTCAAGGATTCCCCCAAAGACATCACCCGGCTGACCCTCCATATTATGCCTGTCGATACCAATAATAATTTCTTGAGATGAATCTGCACCAACGGTTCCGGACTTGGATGGGCTCAAGGTCCAAACTGATGCTCCACCATTTTCAAGCCGCTTGTAACCGTAGGACAAATCAGTCGGGTTAGCCTCCCCCTTGACCAAGACCTGCAAGCCATTTTTCAAGGCTGGCTGGCCTTCAGGTGGATCCTCTGTATCCTTTAGCGTCATGGTTACGCTCAATGATTCCTCTACTCTGTTTCGAATTAAAATTCTGTATTGCTGCTTTGACTCGCCAAAATGGGCCCCATCACTTTCCTGCAAGACCAAATCAAACGGGCCAAAATATGAATTGAAGGAATCACCAACTCGCATCCAGAATGCCTCACCGCGCTGAACAGGTGTGGTTCTCAGCGCATGAACTTTGTCCGGGTTTCTTGAGCCATCTTCGTTCGATAACTCACCTCCCTTGTAGGTAGGACTTGCGCAGGGAAAAATTGCTCAAATGATTTACCTGTGTCCAGATTATCGGCCAAACCAATGAAGTTTAAGCCGGTAGATGTCCAGTTGTAGCTTGGAGGCAGTGGCTGACCCTTTATATCCCATTGCCCATCATTGCTTGGAGTCCAGGTTCCGTCTTCTGCCTTGATCCCGTACTTTATAAGGTAGGATGAGTTCCCGATCAAACGCTGCAAGGCAGAGGAAGGTCCCAGATCCTTGTTCCATCTGATCCACCTTGATTTTCCATCAGTTGGAATATCTGGATCCTCAATGAACTGATCCGCCTTGAGCTTTGGCTTCCAAAGCCATATGTCGGTTATATCCTCATTTAAACCATCCAAATCTCCTATCACAGCGTGAGAGGCGTCAACATGGAGATATACCGCATTCCAACCGGTTTTTAGATTGAACGACTGGGTTCTCCATTGAGCTGTTACTGTTTCTGCACATAACACAGAAATAACAAGCAGTATGATTAAACGAGCCGTAAATTTGCTTTTGTCTATATTCATAACTTTCTGTAAAGATGCCAAGTGCCCTGAGGATCCAGAATTTGAGTGTCAGATTTTCTGATCCTATCAGCTATACCTCCAAAAATGATCAACTGGCTTCCCGTCCACTCAGATGTGTGAAGAGTCCTTGGAATGGCCCCCCCCTTTGTAGTCAAAGATCTCCACATTTTTTTCATCGTATCATAGGCATGACCGGTGTTTGTCTCCCCCAAATCCGTTTCTCCACCATATATAATCATCTCAGACCCGGTCCATTCCACGGAATGACCAATTCTTGGTGAGGGCTGGCCCAGAGAAGGCAACTTTGACCATTTTCCGGAAACTTCTTCGCCCTGCTCTACGAAATTTGTGCTTTCTGGATTAAAAGAGAAAA
>JAPKCA010000030.1 GCA_028823145.1 Flavobacteriales bacterium | reverse complement strand
AGCTATCATAACAGGGGCTTCAGGAATGGTAGGGAAAAGTGTTTTGTTAGAAAGCCTAGAAAACCCATTAATTGAAAAACTCCTTTTAATTAATCGAAAAAAACTCAACATAAACCACCCAAAAATTGAGGAAATAATATTGGAGGAATTTATTAATATTGAGACTTTAAGAAATCAGTTAAAGGATTATGATGCGTGTTTTTTCTGCATGGGAGTTTCTGCTTTGGGCATGAGTGAAGATCAATACACGCATATAACCTATGAGATAACAAAATCATTTGTAGATACACTTTATGAAGTAAATCAAAATATCACCTTTAATTATGTTTCAGGTACTGCAACGGACAGTTCTGAGAAAGGGACTGCAATGTGGGCTAGAGTCAAAGGGAGAACAGAAAACTATATCCTGAATAAAGGGTTTAGTGATGCATACATGTTCAGGCCTGGAGCTATTATTCCAGAAAAAGGAATCAAGTCTAGCACAAAGTGGTACAACACTATTTATGTTATAACAAAGCCGTTATTTCCAATACTGAAAATGAACAAAAACATTACGACGACCACAAGATTTGGGAAAGCAATGATAAACTCATTGGTTTTTCCTCAAAATTTGAAGCATTTAGAAAATAAAGACATCAACATACTTTCTAAAAAGAGCTCGAAATAAGGACCATGAGGTCCATCAAATAAACCCACTCAAACGAGTGGGCTTTTTTTTCGAAAACGATTTTTTTCGTTGCAAGCTGAAGGATCATATCCTGGCTTGTACCATTTTGCTTTGAATTGAAGCCTTTGCAAGGGGGGCAACTGTTTCTTCCGTGTCCTTTGCAGAACTTGAGAAGACGATTGGTAAAATGAGCGCGATTAAACCTGTAATTCCGGTTGTAAAATCTATTAAAATTGGATCATGGGGAATAGAACTCAAAGTTTGCTTTTTGCATTTATACTATTGCTCTGCTTTACTGCCATGTCTTGCAAAGACGAGAGCGCTGCTTTTTCAAATTTAATAGATGTAAAAAACAGTCCCACAAATCCGGGAGATGCAGGCTTAAATGCATTTTTTGATTTAGGAAGTTGGATGGGTTTTTCATTGTCAGATAATGACACGACAACGGGATTTTCAGGGCCATATATTTTAGGTTTAGAACATGGCCTATGGCTTTCTAATAATTTTATCTCATTGGATTTAGTGGATGACAACGACCATTCACTCCTGACAAATCTGAAATCTTCTGAGCAAAATTATTTTCCAGGTGAATTGGTCAATAAACTCAATTTTGAAAACATAGAAATTACAAGCTCGTTGTTTTATGCTTCGGACAGAAGCGTAATTATATCGAGTAACATCCTAAACAACTCTGATCAAAAGGTGTGTTTCTCGCCGAAATGGAAGGGAGAGATATTTAGTGAAATGGGGGAATTTGTTCGCCAGGACTCAACTTTAATCACTCTGCTAGACAAGAATCAGAAGATATTTATTAAACCAATAAATGATGAGGTTGCGTTTCTAGAAATAGATTCAAACAACTATGCTTTTTCACAAAACAGTATTTGTTTGACACCACAAGAAGCCAGAGTTTTTTCTATCGAAATCCGATATCATCCTGATCAAATTGGCCTATCGAAGGACACCAAAAAACCAAATGTGGCAGTGGCTAAAGCTGACTCCAAAAAAAGGTGGGGGAAGTATCTTGAAATAACCAGAAACAAATCTCTAACATATGAGGAGAGGCTGATCTTGACGAAGAGCATATGCACATTAATCAATAACTGGAGAAGTGCTGCTGGCGAATTGAGGCATGACGGTCTTTTCCCTTCTTATCATTATAAGGGGTTTCAAGGGTTTTGGTCATGGGATTCATGGAAACACGCTGTCGCTTTGGTCAAAATTGATGGTGAGCTTGCTAAGAACCAAGTAAGAGCGATGTATGATTATCAAAACGATGACGGTATGATTGCCGATTGTATTTTCAGAGACACATCTTTAGAAAAACACAATTGGAGGGACACCAAACCTCCTCTTTCCTCTTGGGCAATTTGGGAAATATATAAGCAAACTCAGGACACCACATTCCTGAATGAGATGTATCCGAAATTGGTGAGATACCATGAATGGTGGTATGCCTTCAGAGATTTTGATAAGGATGGTTTATGCGAATATGGCTCAACGGACGGTTCATTGATTGCAGCGAAATGGGAGAGTGGAATGGACAATGCCATTCGATTTGATCAATGCAAAATAGTCGGAGGGTCAGGCTATTCCATCAACACAGAATCAGTAGATCTAAATTCTTATTTAGCCAAGGAAAAGGAATATCTCTCGAAAATGGCAAAAGTGCTAAAGCGTGCAGAACAAACTCAATGGGAACAAGAGTTCAACGCGCTTAGTGATCGGATCAGGAACGATTTTTACGATGAAAAATCAGGTTACTTTTATGATATTGATGCAGAGAGTGGAGAATTCCTAAGCAGTGCTTTAGGTCCAGAAGGTTGGACGCCTCTTTGGTGTGGAATTGCAACGAAAGAACAAGCTGATAAAGTCGTTGAATCCATGATGGACACCACTCGTTTCAACACAACCGTGCCATTGCCAACGATTGATGTGTCACATCCAAAGTTTGATCCTCAAAATGGCTATTGGAGAGGTCCCGTTTGGCTAGATCAACTTTGGTTTGGTGTTGACGGACTTCATAAATACGGGTATGCGAATGAAGCAAGCCTATTAAAAAACAAGGTGATTCACAATTGTGAAGGCCTAAGTGAAGTGGGAGGATCAATCAGAGAAAACTACCATCCACTAACTGGAGAAGGATTAAATGCAGAACATTTTAGCTGGTCGGCTGCTCACTTAATCTTATTAATTCAATAATTATATTTTTCATTCAACCACTATCTTCTGCATGTTCCGAAAACATGATCGAATAGAGGGAAGACAATGTTGAAGTTGTAGCTACTCATATGTTTCGGGTTGTGATGATCCATATGATGTTGTCTCATTCTTTGTAAATGAGATATTCTTAATACCCAATGGTTTTCTGGTAAATGGGAGGTGTAATGAACCGTTTCATATAAGATGAAATAGAAACTACTCATGCCAAGAGCGAGGAAAACAATGTTTGTAGGTAAGAATAGATTTAGAATAAAGTAGAGGCTAGGAATAAAAATCAAGCAAAACACGATGACAACAACAGGAGGAAAGAAAAGGGAGTTGGTGTCAACATCTTCTTTTTTCACGACTTGGAAATTTTCGTTCGTGTAGAAGCGGTGATGAAATAATGTGTGTTCTCCGTAACTCCCTTTGTGTATATACGGGTATTTCGTATGAAGAGGATATCTATGGATGAGGTAAACCGCCAGGTTTCCAGCGATTAACATAACTGGAATAGTGAATAGCTCGAGTGGCTTTAAATCACTTATTTGAAAAAGAGAACCAATAGTGGTTCCGATCAAACAGGTTGCATTAAACAAAATGTGAACGGCCCCAGAATACCAAACCCTGTTATCACGATTTTTTGCTCTAAAACGATCAACTTTTTCGATTTGATTCATGGGATTTCATAAAAAGGCATCACGAGTAAACAACGAATAGCTTTCTAAACAAGTTAGAGCCCCCCCAAACGCTTGGGTTTTTATTTAAGATGTAAATAGTATGGGTTTTCACTCAACTCTTTCACTTTTTGAGCCCAGTTATTTAATATAGTTTTCTGACTTTCAAAATCGTCCATATAAGGGCCACACGTGATTTGAAATTCTGTGCTTTTTGTTTGTCCATTCTCTAAAAGAAGGAATTTTTCGGTGTATTGATAATTGCCGGACTCACAATCAATTTGAATGTATTGATTGCCGTATAGATTGGCCGCGAATTCGGACGTAATGACCCCTTCATGAAGGTATTTGAAATTAACCTTGGATGATTCATTCCAATCAGCTTGAAGTTGATTTCCTTCATCAAAAACAGGCTGAAGAATTTTGTTGTACTCTGGTTTTGTGAGTACGTCCCAGATTTTATTTTGAGGAGCTTTTATGTTGATCTTGAATGAAACAAAGCGGGAATATGCAAGGTCATCAATCTCACTGTCGGAAAGAAACGTGACTTCATGGAGTCGAGCACTCCCATTCCCTCCATTTAAATATCTAAAACCTACAATCGAGTCATTTGAAATGTTTAAAGCTTGGATAACAATGATGATTTCGTTTTTCCTTGAATGATGGTTGTAAAATCGAGCCAGCTGGGGCATGTGAATATCCAAAGGTTTGGCATCTGGATATTTCTCGCTATCAACAAAGATTAAGGACGTTCCGTTTTGAGTTTCATCCTTGGTTGCCATTCTTCCATTGACACTTGGTACATTTTGCCAATGGTTGATGTCCACCGCAGGAAACCCGTTTAAATTATCAGGACAATACCAGCCACCATATTTGTGGGGTTCAACATCGCCGCCGCTTTGACCTAAACCAATCATTGGAAAACAGAGCAATAGGAGGAGGATGTTTTTCATAATGCAATTTATGCAATAGTTTTGTGCTTGGCTGAGCATGAAGATTGAGAACCGGAATGCCGTCAATTAAGTTTGAATAAAAAACATATCGGATGATTCAAAAACATGTAGGACTTATTGGGTTGCTCTTGCTCGGGTTTACCTCTTGTAATAATAAAGAGTATACCTGTGTTTGTGGAACGAGTGGAGACGGACCATATGTCTATACAATAACCGCATCTAATCTGGACGATGCTCAGGTAGAATGTGCTCCTCTGGGATCTGATTGTTCCCTGCTTGAACGGTGAATGGCCTGACGGAGGGTGAAGTTTCTCCGCCGTGACGTTTTTTCTTCATTATAATTGAGCCATGCAGATCACAAAACACATTGGCTTGGGTTCATCCGTTTTCACGTTGGTGGGATGTTTATTAAAGACCCTTTTGCTTCCAGGAGCATCGACAATCTTGATTCTCGGGATTGCACTCTTCTGCATCGGTTTTATTCCATTGCGGGTGGTTGAGATAATCAAGGGGGAGGAATCCTATCGTTTTTCCAATTGGATCCAAGTGGTGGGACTGATCATGATTGGTGTTTGCGTGGCGGGAATGACATTCAAATTGATGCATTGGCCGTGGGTGACTTTTTTACTGCGTTCGAGCACGACCATGTTGGTGTTTGTCATTCTTCCGATTCATTTGGTGGCCACATTTTTCAAGACGGATGCCAATGGAAATGATTCCAACCATCGAGCTTCACAGATTCATGCTGCCGTTATAGCCATGGCCCTTTTTGGGGCTTTGTATGGTTTGATTGATTTGACTTAGGCATACATGAAAAAGCCCCTCCAGAAGGAGAGGCTTTTCATTTCGAAGTCATAAAGTGCCTATCGCCGCTGTCGGACAATGGTCAATGGTCCGTAGAAGTTCTCGTCGTCTGACCGTTTCAAAATGTAGTAATATGTTCCTTGGGACACCGGATTGCCGTTGACATTTCCATCCCATCCTCCTTTGTAGTCATTGTCTTGAAAAATCAAGTTGCCCCAGCGGTTGTACACTTCCAAGCCTGAATTGGGAAACCCTTCGATTCCTGGAATCCGAAAAAAGTCGTTGGTGGTGTCGTTGTTGGGAGAGAAGACATTTGGGATTTCAGTGTCACATGCAACCAAGAAGATGGTGAATTGAGCTTCGCTTCCGCATTGATCGATGACCCAAACGTCCATTTCACCTTGTTGGACCGTGGATTGATAATTGCCAAATGGCCCGATGAAGGTGACCAGAGAATCCAAAGCGGCGTTGACTTCTACCCAGGTAGAATCTAGAGGAATTCCATCGCTATCGTAATTGGAATATTGCCATGCAAAGAAGGTGTATTCTCCGGTTCCTCCCTCCAGGGATAGATCGGCTTGGAGTCCAATGCAAACATCGTCCTCTGCGCCTGTGATGGGTTCATACACGGGAATCTCTACATCGAACGTAATCACATCTTCGGTGCCACACGGATCGGTGATGGTCAGAGTGACCAGGGTTGAGGAATTGAAGTTGACCAACTCAGTGGGGGCATCACCGCCGGTAGACCAATCGTATTCAAATGGACCGACTCCTGTGTTGATTCCAGACTGCAAGTAGACACTGTCCCCGGCACATAGCGGTTCATTGAGTTGCGAGATAAAGGCATTGAGCTCCAGTGGTTGGGTGTAACCAATGGTAGCCTCCACCTCATTGCCGCAAACATCCGTGACCACCACGTCTGCTGAGCCGGGGTCGTTGGTGAAGACCGTGTTAACGGCTAGGGTGTCCGCTGCTCCGGTGTTCCACAAGAATTCGAATGGTCCGTACCCGCTAATCGGATTGACTTCGAGAATGGCTTGCCCTTGGCAAATTCCAACGGGGGATTCAAATTCGAGGATGGTTGGTTCAAAATCATGAATGGCCAACGTAGCTGCTCGAAAGACCGAGTCTCCGCATAAATTGATATATAAATACTCAATGGTGACGGTTTCGGGACTCTCTGCGATGGCATCTGGAATGACAATGACAGGAATGTCAAACGAAAATTGCCCCACCACCATGATCACTTCGGGGTCAATCAATTCATAGTCTACGCCATTGGTAGCGGTGCCAGAAATGGTGACTTGGATGGTGTCTTCTGTAGCGGCTGAAGGTCGAAGCACTTGGAACATGGCATCGTTGCAAGTTTCCACCACCGTCGTGTCTCCCAAGAAAATCATGTTGCCTGAGACGGAAGCGGTGGCGACAATGTCAAAGGAATTGGAGGAGAAGGAACCGCCTTCAATAAAAACGGCGCTGTCATATGCCGTATCTCCCGCGTCAGCAATGGCAATTTTGATGTGATATGTTCCGCCACATTGAACTCCTGATGCAGCTGTGAGTTGGACCGTAAAACCATCTAGCTGAGTGGCAGCTGGATCTGAGTTGGTTGCGTTGTCGATGTAGAATTCGGTGTTTTGTGTCCAATTGATATCCACTTGTGCACAGTTGCTCGCAGTTCCAGCAGAACCGACTGTTCCGTTGTTCACCGAGTTGATGGTTACCGGCGTGCCATCGGTATCGGGGATGACAGCCAAGTTGACCGAATTGTTGCTGTAGGGCCCTGTGATTCCAGGTCCGCTCAGGAAAAAGCCAAAAGCATCGTTGACTGAGCCACAGACATATTCGTTGTATTCGTCGGACCCAAAGCTGTAATTGAAACTGATCGAATCCCCAGTTGGAATAAAATCAAACTCCAGGACTGCAGCATCATTGGTTTCAAACGTAGAGAGCAGGGTCAAATCTGGATCACCTACACCAAAATTTCCCCCTCCTATTGTGGAGCTTGGAGATGTGTTGGGTCCAATCACGTTGGAGGCACTTCCGGTAGCCAAGACCATCCCGTCATTAATCAAGATATTGGAATTGTTCGCTTCAAACGAACCGATCTGATCTAAATCCCCGGAATACGTGACGTTGAAAATTTCCACTCCTTCCCCTAAAAGGATGGTCTCCACCACTTCTTGAGCAGTCATAGTTTCATCGACAGTAATCTGACCCCATGTGGGGGCAAGACAGCTGAAAGACATCCCGACTGCCAATAGAAGGCCGAATAAAGAAGAAGATTTTTGGTTCATGAATCCAATGAGACGGTTAGCATTTCAAACATACGGGTGAATCGCGTGCAATATTCAGGAGGTTGGGCACTTACCTAACAATGAACGTTGCATTTCCTCAATACCTTTGCCCCATGAAAACGCTCATAGCCATTGAAGGGTTGCGCAAGACATATTCCATTGGCGACCAATGGGTCCATGCTTTGGACGGTTTAGACCTTAGTATTGAGAAAAATGAATATGTCGCTTTGATGGGGCCTTCCGGATCGGGAAAATCCACCTTAATGAACATCATAGGTTGCCTCGATTCTCCTTCCGCTGGCCACTACGAACTCAACGGTCAGGATGTGGCGAGGATGGAGGAGGATGCTTTGGCTGAAATTCGGAACAGGGAAATTGGTTTCGTGTTTCAAACGTTCAACTTGTTGCCGCGTTATACTGCTTTAGAGAATGTTGCACTTCCATTAATTTATGCAGGTTTAGGGCGTGAAGAAAGAGAAACGAGAGCGAAAGAAGTGATCGAGCAAGTTGGGCTCACAGATCGGATGAGCCACCGACCCAATGAGTTGAGCGGGGGTCAGCGCCAACGAGTTGCCATTGCACGGGCATTGGTTAACCATCCTTCAATCATTTTGGCCGATGAACCCACAGGGAATTTGGATACAGCCACTTCCATGGAAATTATGGCTTTGTTTCAAGAAATTCAGGATGCTGGAAATACCGTCATCTTGGTGACTCATGAGGAAGATATCGCTGCTTGTGCGAAGCGAATTGTCCGTTTGCGCGATGGCAAATTGGACCCCCCCGTATCTTGAAGTCCTTCAATTTGAATTGTTGATTTCTGCAGATGTGTGCGGCGAGGTACAAGGCTTCTTGCCGTTTCTTTGCACACAGCGGTTGATGCCGCATGATTAATCGAGAAATTCTATGCAACGCGAACGCATTGTTAACCTGCGCGATGAAGCGCAAATCGGGTCTTTATTTACGGTGTGTGGATGGGTCAGATCCTTTCGGAACGATCAATTCATTGCCTTAAACGATGGGTCGTGTCTTGGAAATTTGCAATTGGTCATTGACCGAGAAACAACGCCTGAACAGTTGCGGAAACGTCTGACCACGGGTGCATCCATTCGGGCTACGGGCATCTTGGAACGCTCTCAAGGAGCGGGTCAATTGACTGAACTGAAGGTGTCCGATTTGGACGTGTTGGGAGATGCCGACCCAGACGAGTATCCCATTCAAATGAAGCGTCATACGTTGGAATTCCTTCGTGAAAAAGCGCATTTGCGGTTCCGTACCAGCACGTTTGGTGCAGTTTTCCGCGTGCGTCACGCCTTGAATTTTGCGATCCATAAATTTTTCACGGATGAAGGGTTTTTCCAGATGCACACGCCCATCATCACAGGAAGCGATGCCGAAGGAGCGGGGGAGATGTTCCAAGTAACGACGTTGGATTTGGCAAATCCACCGCAGGATGGAAAGGGCGGAGTGGACTTTACTCAGGACTTTTTCGGAAAGGCATCAAATCTCACGGTTAGCGGCCAACTGGAGGCGGAACTCGCAGCCATGGCCCTTGGTCAGGTCTATACGTTTGGTCCAACATTTCGTGCTGAAAACTCCAATACGTCGAGGCATTTGGCGGAATTTTGGATGCTTGAGCCGGAGGTGGCTTTTGCCGATTTGGCCGACAACATGGCCCTGGCGGAGTCCTGTTTAAAATCGGTGCTTTCTCATGTTTTAGAAACATGTGCAGAAGATTTGGCTTTTCTGCAAGACCGGGAGATTCAGGCTGAAAAGAGTTTGCCTCAAGACCAGCGTCAAAGTGCTCCTTTGTGCGAGCGCCTTCAATCGGTCCTTGATGCATCATTTCAACACGTGACTTACACGGAGGCCATCGATTTGCTGCGAAATTCCAAACCCTTCAAAAAGAAAAAGTTCAAGTATCCTGTTGAATGGGGCATTGACTTGCAGAGTGAGCATGAACGCTGGTTGGTCGAAAAGCACTTCAACGGACCGGTTGTGATTACGGATTATCCCGCAGGGATTAAGGCGTTTTACATGCGTTCTAATGACGATGGAAAGACGGTCGCAGCCATGGATGTATTGGTACCTGGAATCGGAGAGCTGATTGGAGGAAGTCAACGGGAAGAGCGACTGGATCGCTTGCAAGCCAAGTGCAAAGAATTTGATATTCCGGAAGAACATGTTTGGTGGTATTTGGACACCCGGCGTTTTGGCACGGCGGTTCACAGCGGTTTTGGCATGGGATTTGAAAGGTTGGTGATGTACGTGACGGGTATGACCAATATCCGCGACGTCATTCCATTCCCACGAACCCCGCAAAACGCAGAGTTCTAATTGCAATAAAAAGGAAGCATGTTCAAGCAATCCCTCCAACAGAAACTGCTTCAAAAGCTATCTCCGCAGCAGATTCAGTTGATGAAATTGCTGCAAATTCCGACGATGGAATTGGAGGTGCGAATCAAAGAGGAGTTGGAGGCCAATCCTGCTTTGGAGGAGGGTGCTGAGGAGGATGTTTGGGATGAATTGGACAACGAAACAGCGGAAGCGACGGAGGAGAAAGAATCGTTGGAGGAGTTTGATTTCAATGAATATCTCGATGATGACACCCCTGATTACCGACTCAGTGCGCGAAATCATGGGGCGGATGAAGAAGATCGGTCGGTTCCTTATTCAGGAGGAGTCACATTTTTTGAAATGCTACGAGATCAGCTGGGCCTCTTGGATATTCCGTTGGACCTCCGTGAGATGGCGGAGCACCTCATTGGAAACCTTGACGATGCGGGGTACTTGCGTCGTGATTTAGACAGCATTGTCAATGACTTGGCTTTTACGGAGGGAATTGTTGTGGAGAGAAGCGTGTTGGAGGAGGCACTTACCATTGTTCAGCGATTGGATCCCGCAGGGATAGGGGCGAGGGATTTGCGGGAATGTTTGCAACTTCAATTGCAGCGCAAATTCAATGCGGTTCAACCTCAACGGCATCAACTGGCGAGAAAATTGTCTCAGCGCATCGCTTTGGAGATTTTGGAGTTTCATTTTGAGGCATTCTCGAAAAGACACTTTGATCGGATCCAAAAGCGAATGGATATGGACGAGGAAGCATTGAAAGAAGCCTTGGATGAAATCACATTGCTCAACCCGAAGCCGGGCAATTCAGGCAGTGAGTCGAACCGTGGCACGGCAATCCATGTGGTGCCTGATTTTTTGTTGTCCATTGAGGATAATGAGATGCGATTGACATTGAATCAACGCAATGCGCCTGATTTACGAATCAGTCCGATGTACAAGGAGATGATGCAAACCTATGCAAGTGGGGCCAAGCAGAATTCACAGCAAAAAGACGCCTTGGCGTTTGTGAAACAGAAAGTGGATTCCGCTAAGTGGTTTGTGGATGCTGTGCGTCAGCGACAACACACGTTGACGATCACCATGCAATCCATTATTGATCATCAGCAGGCCTATTTCTTGAGTGGAGATGAGACTGACTTGCGGCCCATGATTTTGAAGGACATTGCCGATGTGATTGACATGGATATCAGCACCGTATCGCGGGTAGCCAATAGCAAATACATCCAAACACCCTACGGAACGTTTTTATTGAAGTCTTTCTTCAGCGAAAGCATGACCACCGAGACGGGGGAAGAAGTTAGTTCTCGCGAAGTGAAGAAAATTCTGGAAGAGGCCATTGCGGCAGAAGACAAACGCAAGCCTTTAGCTGATGAGAAATTGGGTAAAATCCTGAACGAAAAAGGATACAATATCGCCCGCCGTACCGTTGCGAAATACCGGGAACAACTCGGGATTCCGGTGGCTCGACTTCGTAAAGAGTTGAGCTAATGGAGCAAAACCATTCCACGCGTCCACTTTGGGCTCGACTGGTGTCGACCGCGCTCCATCCATTGGTGATGCCACTGGTTACCTTGATTTTGTTGTTCTATTTTGATCTGCACTTGCGTGCGATGCCAGGAGTTTTTCTTTACCTCGGACTCGTGGTCTTGGTCAATACCCTGGCTCCAGCGATTTCCCTTTATGTTCTGTACAAAAGAGGGGTTTTGAGTGATTTGGAATTGGAACAGAGAGGAGAACGAACCTTGCCGTTTGTGATTGTGCTGGCCTATTTTGTTTTGACATATATCCTACTCATCACAGGTGACACGATGTACATTCCGCCCGTTTATTTGTCGACTTGGATGGGTCTAATGGCTTCTATTGCCATCGCTTTGGTGATTACCAAACGATTCAAGATTAGCATGCATATGCTTGGGCAAGGCGGCACATTGGGAACCATCATGGCCGTCCAAACCTTGCATTTTGAGCCCCATTTCGAATTGAATGCCGTGCTGATCTTGTTGGCGGGAGCTGTTGGCTGGGCGCGAATCAAGATGGGATTGCACCGTCATATAGAAGTCTACACCGGTTACATGCTCGGGTTTTCCGTGTGTTTCACGGTGGTATTGATGGGCTGGGGAGCCTAGTCAGATGTGCCCAGTTTGAGTTGCCAATTCCAGGCATCACGGAGCGCTTCTTTCAAAGATTTTTCAGCGGTCCAACCGAGTAAACTTTTTGCTTTTTCAGCATTCGCATAAATGGCGGTGATATCACCTGGTCTTCGCGATCCCAACTGATGAGGAACGGCCAATCCATTCGCCGTTTCGAATGCCTGGATGACCTCCAATATGCTGCTTCCGGTTCCGGTTCCCAAGTTGATGGGTTCACAAACACCGCTTTGTTTCTGGAGCCAACGGAGCGCAGCTACATGAGCTTTGGCGAGGTCAACGACATGGATGTAGTCGCGAATGCATGTGCCGTCAGGTGTTGGATAGTCATCACCGAAAACGGTGAGAGGTGAGCGCAACTCCGCTGTGGCTTGTGTTAAATAAGGGATGAGGTTGTTGGGATGTCCCAAGGGCAATTCTCCAATCTCGCTCGACGGGTGAGCGCCAATGGGGTTGAAATAGCGCAACAGGGCTGCGTTGATCTCCGGTCGGCTCGCCTGGGCATCTTGGATTAGGCGTTCACAAACTTGCTTGGTATAGCCGTATGGTGATTCAGCAGGTAAGATGGGGGCGGATTCATCGACGGGAATTTCAGCAGGTTGGCCATACACGGTGCAACTGCTCGAAAAAACAAGTGTTTGCAACCCATGCCGCTCCATTGCGTCGAGCAACGTGGCCGTTGAACCGATGTTGTTTTGAAAATACTTGACCGGTTGTTCCGTGCTTTCTCCGACCGCTTTGTAGGCCGCAAAATGAATAACACCAGAGATGTTTCCACGTTTGGAAATGTCTGAAATAGTTCGGTCCATGGCTCCAGCATCACAGCAATCCACTTCGAACAATTCCGGCACTTTTCCTAAAATACGCTCCAATCCAATCAGGACGTCCGGATGGGAGTTTGAGAAATTGTCAATCAAAATGGGGGTGTAGCCTTCGGCGATTAACTCAACGACCGTATGCGACCCGATGTACCCAGCTCCTCCCGTGACAATGACTTGATTTGACTGCATGTTTCAAAGTTAATTGCTGCTCCAATAGAATTTCCTTTGACGGTGTAACATTTTGGGCTGAACCTACGTAAAATCGCGTATGGAGAGCCCACGCAGATTAAATCATTTGGTGGAAGTGTTCCAAGGTAATAAACCCTTGGTCGAAGGCCTGGTGGTCCTTTTTTTGGAACATACCCCTGGTCTATTGGACGAGTTGGTTGCGATTATTCGGGCGGGAAACCTTCGGGATTTTCACGGGGTAGCCTTTCGCCTGAAATCCAACTTGCGTGTTCTGGGTTATCCGGAAATCCGTGACCAAGTGGAAGCCTTGGGCGGATCTTTTCGTCAAGGTGTTCCCTATGAAGAGTTGGAAAGGGAAGTGACTGAATTGGAAGAAGCTGTTCGGGATGCCTGCCTTCACTTGAGTCATCACTAGGGCCGATTACGCGACGTCAATCGTCTAAAGAATTGTAAATTTGTTCCATGACCCATTCATGGAATGACGAGGATTTTCGGGCATTTGATCTACGAAATTGGTCACCTGCTGTTGCCTTAGAGCAAAGAAATCAATTAACACTCGGAGCTCATTCTGTGGCGGCCATTGAGGCATGTACCATTGGAATGGGCCTTCATGCATTGACCCTGCAGCAAGCGGATCGAGCCATTGCCTTTTTCAATGAATTGAGCTCCTCCGACAAGGAGCTGGTGCGTTTTGTCCCTGCTTCTGGGGCTGCTTCCCGCATGTTTTCGGAACTTCGTGGAAGTTTATCACCGGCAGTATCCGCCCTCCTTGAAAAGGAAGGTCACCGCTTGCCCATGTTGGACGCTGGCGTGTTTGCTCAAGTCCCTTCGAGCCAGCGAGCATCATTTATTGTAGCGCAATTGTTGGGGAAAAATCCGGGTTGGGATTCGCTTCCAAAGGGTTTGATTCCGTTTCATCAGTACGCGGATGGTTCAGCTTTGACCCCTTTTGAAGAGCATGCCAACGAATGGAGTCAATTGGCGCCAGACGGTCGCTTGCATTTTACTGTTCCTCTGGCTTTTGATAGCCAGATCAAGGAACAACTCAGTCGTGCGGGATATTCGGATGTTGAGACGTCTGTTCAGACCCCAGAGACCGATACGTTGGCCCTGGACTTGGCTTCAGGGGCTCTTGCTCGTGATGCAGAAGGAGGGTTGTTGTTCCGGCCAGGTGGGCATGGTGCTCTGTTGCACAATTTGAACGCCCTCCAATCGGATTATGTATTCATCCGAAACATTGACAATGTCGTTCCCGCTCATCGAATGGAAGAACGCAATCATGTACAGCGCATTCTAGGTGGAGAGGCCTTTCGTTTGACCGAAGAACGCGATGCCCTGATTCGTGATTTGTTGCAAGAGAATTCGGGCGCCTCAGAGCGTGCTTCCGAATGGCTTCAGGCCTTTATGAAGAATCTTCCTCTGTCGGAGATTCAAAGTCCACTGGACTGGATCCCGTTCTTGAATCGTCCCATACGTTTGGCGGGGATGGTTCCCAATGAAGGGAAAGCTGGAGGCGGTCCTTTTTGGATTCGGTTGGTCAATGGTCAAACGGCTCTTGCCATTGTGGAAGGAGCGGAACTGGAGGCGGGGATGCTAGGAGAAGGCACCCATTTCAATCCGGTCGATCTGTGTTGCAGTGTGGCTGACTATCTCGGAATACCATTCGATCTGAATGAGTTTGCGGCGCATGATATGGTCTTTACTGCCGAGAAAGATTGGAACGGTCAGCGGATCCGTATTCTGGAACGGCCAGGTTTGTGGAATGGCGCGATGGCCCATTGGTTGACCCGGTTTATCGAAGTCCCTGCACGAACCTTTGCGCCGGTCAAATCGGTGTTGGATTTGTTAGATACAGAGCGCTGGACATAAAAAAAGGGCCACCCTTTCGGATGGCCCTTTGAACGCGACGACAGAATCAATCCGTCATCAATATCAGTGCTTCATAACGGTCTTGTTGAACACAAGATTGTCGTTCATGATACGTACAGCGTAGGCGCCAGGGTTCAAAGAATAACGTGGGTTGATGTTCACTTGGTCGCCTTCCCTTAGGTTGGTGTGAACCTCACGGTGCATTACGTTTCCGGTCAAATCGAGCAACACGATTTGTGTTTTACCCTTCAATTCTTTGGTGAACTCAATAGTGAAGTCCTCCGTGAATGGGTTGGGATATGTCACAAATGTTGCGGCTAATTCTGTAGAGCGCGCATCGATTTGATTGTTGTTTGTTGAATTACGATCACCTTGAACTTGATCGATTTCGTTGATGTGTGTCATTCCCAACGCAGTGGTAATCGTTCCATCCAACTTCCAACCGTTCAAATACAAATCAACTCCTGGTTGCGCTGTATATCGGCCTTCGATAACGAAGCTAACGTCCCCATGAGCAGCAATCTGCAGGGTGTACTTTCGGCCATCTTCAACCTGTGCCAACAATTTAGTGGTGACAAGGCCAGAATCGCCTTCCTTCATAACTACTTTGGATTTTCCAAGAAGATCTCCCTCTCTGTCCAGAATGGCAAAGGACAATTCACCTTCACCGGAAGTTTGTTTAACGATGACATATGCCTTGTCAATTTCGCCTTCAGTGCAGGCAAAAAATGTCTGGGATACCACGTCATTGGAATTCAAAAGAAGAACTTCTGATCCAGATGGTGACTTGGAAACACAGTCATGGTTAAGGTTGTCAAAAGGACCCGCTGTAGCATTGAATGATGCTGTCTGAGCGTTGGCCGTAAACGCGCCGAAAAGGAGCGTTAAAGAGGCTAGTGTGTAAAACTGCTTGAGTTTCATGAGAGAAAGGATTAATGTTTCGAATTGAGTTTCGGCTTCTCTTACGCCTCGGCATTCTAAAAGGTTACGGTATGGAATTCAAAAACTCATAACAAACTGAAAAACAGTAAGTTAAATGAAGTAAATTTCTTCCTCCTGAGGAGGAGGAGTTCTTACAAGGTGATTACCTGAGAGGGCTCGAGGTGGTCTTCTGCTCGATCATTGGAGCAAATACAAAGGGTGGTTTTCTCGTTCACCCATTCCAATTGCTCACGGTACCATGCGATTCCATGCGCGTCGAGATTGGCACATGGTTCGTCCAATACGAGTAGACCACAATCCGTCCCCAAAGCCAACGTGAGTTCTACACGTTGCTTCATTCCGGAACTTAATTGGGCAAACGGTGTGTCAAGGGAATTCATTAAGCCTCCTTGCTTCAGCCAAACGAAGGGCTCGAATCCAGGCCACCAGTTTCGGAATGTTTCATGAAAGGAAAGAATCTCACGGATGGTCAGTGCAGGATGCAAGGTGCTTGAGGGCCCGCTGAACATGGTTGTCAAACTCACGTCATCTTCCGAGACCGCCATCGAATTCAGATCGGTCCAGGTCACCAATCCGTCGGTACAACTTAAATGCCCGGCTAGAATTCTAGCCAAAGTCGATTTCCCACTCCCATTGTTCCCTCGAATAACGACGTGTTCATTCGGTGTCACATGGAATTCTAAATTCGACAATGCTATGTGTTTGCCAAACCGATGTCCCAATTTGTGAGCAGTGATGGAAAAGGAGGAGATCGGATTCATTCCATGCGTTTAGAAAGGCCCCCGGATGATTCCTTTATCCGAAGCATGAATGAAATCCAAAATAATGTTTTTGTCTTCTGACGCGGGCAATTCGGATTCTGCGGCTCGCAAGGCTTGGGTAATGTTCCCGTTTTGGACATACAGCATCCGATAAATATCCTCAATGATGAGGATTCGGTCATTATCGTATCCCCTTCGTCTCAATCCTATGCTATTGACCCCGATGTAGGATAACGGCTCTCGTGCAGCCTTGATATAAGGGGGGACATTTTTCCGAACCATCGATCCGCCCGCGACAAAAGCGTGTTTTCCGATGGTGACAAATTGTTGCACTCCTGCCATGCCTTCAATGATCACCCAATCTTCGATGGTAACGTGTCCTGCAATATTTCCAGAGTTGGCGATGATGACATGGTCTCCTAATAGCACGTCGTGTGCCAAGTGTGTATATGCCATAATGAGGCAGTCATTTCCAACAGCAGTGCGCATTCGGTCTGTCGTCCCTCGGTTGATGGTGACACATTCGCGGATGATCGTCCGGTCTCCAATTTCCACCGTTGAGGATTCGCCGGCATATTTGAGGTCTTGGGGTACGGCTCCGACCACTGCGCCGGGAAACACCTTGCAGTCTTCTCCGATCCGGGTACCACTTAATACAGTCGCATGTGGACCGATCCAAGTGCCACGTCCAATTTGCACGTCACCTTCGATGTAGGCAAATGGCTCTATGGTAGCTCCATCCGCTATTTGTGCTTCAGGTGCGATGAATGCATGGGGAGATATGTGATTCAATCCAGTGTGGCGTTATGGGTTTGAGCTCAACGCTCTTTGACGATTTGAGCCAACATAGTGGCTTCAGAGACCAACTGTCCCTGAACGAAGCCACGGCCTCGCATATTGACTAGCCCTCTTCTGATGGGTGAATTCAATTCGAGGTGGAAGACAATGGTATCACCCGGCAATACCTTCTTTTTGAATTTGACATTGTCAATTTTCAGGAAGTACGTCGTGTAGTTTTCCGGGTCCGGAACCGTGTTGAGCGCAAAAATTCCACCTACTTGAGCCATGGCCTCAACTTGAAGGACTCCCGGCATGACAGGATTTCCAGGGAAGTGACCTTGAAAAAAGGGTTCATTGTAAGTGACATTCTTCAAGCCAATGATGCTCTCGTTATTCAGCTCAAGAATTTTGTCGACGAGCAAAAAGGGATAACGATGTGGTAGCATCGCGCTGATCTGGTTGATGTCCAGGACAGCAGGTCGTTCCGTGTTGAGATTAGGTAAGCTGTTCTCTTCGTTCATCTTCTTTTTGAGGATTTTAGCAAATGAGACATTTCCGGAATGACCGGGACGGGCCGCAAGGATGTGAGCTTGTATGAAGACACCTAGCAGGGCTAGATCCCCCATGATGTCCAACAATTTGTGTCGCGCTGGTTCGTTTTGAAATCTCAATGGAGAGGTGTTGAGCACCCCCGTTACATCGCCGCGTATTTTGAGATCTTCTTTCCCTAACAACTGGGCGATTTCATGCAATTCTTCGTCAGAGTATTCACGTTCAATGAGCACGACGGCATTATTCAAATCGCCCCCTTTGATTAATCCAGAACTAGCGAGTTGCTTGACTTCCTTGAGAAATACAAAGGTGCGGCAGGAAGCGATTTCTGTTTTGAATTCAGAAACCTTATACATACTAGCATGCTGGGTGCCTAAAACAGGACTCCTGTAATCCACCATGACCGTCAATCGAAACTCATCTTGTGGTTCTGGGACAGCCATCATTTCCACATCCTTTTCATGGTCCTCGTATGCCAAGTTGGATGTCAGTTTATAATAGTGCCTATCGGCCTTTTGCTCTTTGTAACCACTTGCTTCGATCGCTTCTACAAACGCGATGGCGCTTCCATCTAAAATGGGAATTTCCGGACCGGTCAATTCAATCAGCGCGTTGTCTACCTCACAACCATATAACGCCGCCAAAATGTGCTCAGTGGTGTGGGCTTGGGCGCCGTTTTGTTCCAATGTCGTTCCCCTTTGTGTGCTTACAACGCGATCGACATCGGCGTCGATCAATGGGTTGTCCGCTAAATCAGACCGCATGAATTTATACCCGTGATTCTCCGGTGCCGGATGGACCGTCATGGTGGTCACTTCTCCAGTATGCAATCCGATTCCCGTGAATGCAATGGCCTTTTTAATGGTCCGCTGTTGCTGTTTACTCATGGTTGATCCTCAGAGTTTTTCTGACTTCTTTCGAGTTCATCGACCCGGTCGAAAAGGTGATTGCGAGTCAATTTCCGAATCGCAATTTGTTGCTGTTGGTAATCTTTGATAGGACAAGCTGGTGTGCCTTGGTATACGACGTTCGCATCTTTGATGCTGGTAGTCACACCAGATTGCGCTGCAATTTTCACGCCGTCTGCGATTTTGATATGCCCCGCGAATCCTACTTGGCCTCCAACCATGCATTGAGCTCCCAGGGTCGTTGATCCTGCGATGCCAGTCTGTGCTGCAATCACGGTATGGTCTCCAATGATAACGTTGTGAGCCACTTGGATTTGATTGTCCAGTTTAACCCCTTTTCCTATGATGGTTGACCCCAAGGTAGCTCTATCTATCGTAGTGGCCGCACCAATTTCGCAGTCGTCCTTGACGATGACGTTTCCTGTTTGTGGTACTTTCTGGAATCCATGGTCAGCTTTGGGGACAAAACCGAAGCCATCTGAACCGATGATAGCGCCGGCTTGGATTGAACAGTTGTTTCCAATCACGCAGTCATGGAGCACCTTGGCTCCAGAAAACACCTGGGTGTTTTCTCCTAGTTCTGCA
Organism: Flavobacteriales bacterium; assembly: GCA_028823145.1. Taxonomy (GTDB): domain Bacteria; phylum Bacteroidota; class Bacteroidia; order Flavobacteriales_D; family Sanyastnellaceae; genus UA16. The sequence goes on along the minus strand of JAPKCA010000030.1, from coordinate 2,776 downwards.
TCGCGACCAATCGTGACATGCGCGTGAATTTGACAACCATTTCCAACTTTCGCTCCTTTCTCTAAAACAACGAATGGACCGATGTAGCAATCATCCCCTAGATGAGCTCCCTCCGCGATCCAAGCTGATGGATGTATGCCTGCAGGAAACAAATTGGACTTTCCTACATATTCGAGCAGTTGGGCGAAAGCAGCATAAGGATCATCCACTTTAATCAGTGTCAGGGAGGTTGGAAGTTGCTGACTTGGTCGAAAGGAGTTGGAGACGATGGCAACGGATGCTCCAGTATCGTAGATATAACCCTCGTAATCTGGATTCGACAAAAAGGTAATTGCTCCACTTTCGGCATCTTCAATTTTCCCCAGACGATTTACAGAAATGGTCGGGTCACCTTCAATGACTCCGCTAAGAAGTGTGGCGAGTTCACCGGCGGTTCGTTGCATGGGTTAAAATTAAGGGAGGCTCACCAATTGCACCTCATTCATTTGAACACTTGTTTCCATACGGATGTGAATGACTCCAAGGAAATCTCGGTATGCCATTTTGCTTCACCTATGGAAGTTAAGTACACATCGTAAACACGGTTGGCCTCATTTTTCTTGTCTTTTTCAATCGCAGCCCACAAGGAATTTGGCGCAATCGTGCTCAACCATGCTGATTGATTTTCTTCAGGGATGAGATCGAGCCATTTTCGCAGGGCGATTTGTGCCTGATTCAGGGATGCTTGGGTCGTATCATCAGTCGCATAGTTACCACTCCATTCGAGTGACCAAATCATTCCCCAGCCCACCGCAATTCCGTGAGAAATTGACCTGTTCTCCTTATGCGCCAACCACTCTATGGCATGCGCAACCGTGTGCCCCAAATTCAAGGCCTTTCGCGCTCCGTGGTCCAGGAGGTCGAGTTCCACAATTTCTTGCTTGATATTTGCTGCGCGCTCAATGAACGGAAGTATCTGTTCTGTATTTAGCGGATTGCAGTCTTGCAGTGAATTCCAAAACAAAGCATCGTGAATGAGGCCATGTTTGCACAATTCCATCCATCCGCTGATCAGTTGCAACGAGTCCAATGTGTCCATCCAAGACCCATCGATAATGGTCGCTTTAGGCAATTGAAAGGTTCCGATTTGATTCTTAAAACCGTGATAATTCACTCCGTTCTTCCCTCCAATGGAAGCATCAATCATGCCGACCAATGTCGTGGGAACGAAAATGAATGGAACGCCGCGTTTGTACGTTGATAGCGCAAATCCAGCGACATCAGTTACGGTTCCTCCACCAATGACGCATGTCCAGGTCCCACGATTGGTCCCGAAGTCGTCTAACCACTCCCAAATTTCATGGCAAGTTTCGATGGATTTGGTGCCTTCACCACCTTCCAGGAAAAGGGTCTTGCTAGGATTCCAGATAGAAGCCAAGTAGCTGGGTAATTCTCCTTTTTCAAAGCGCTTGTCCACAATGAAACGGCAGGTTCTCGTAAAAGCGTCCAATCCCCATTCTTTCCATGGATTATGGACATCTGCTTCTGCCGAAAAAAGGATTTGCTGCTTCATCAATTTGGGGTGGTCATTCATCCATGCCAAGGGCAAATTTAAGTTGGAATGCCTCGTGAAAGTGCCAACGTAAAGGCAGAAAAAAAGCCAGGCAAACTGGCTTTTTTCGTGGTACTACCGGGATTCGAACCTGGGACACGCGGATTTTCAGTCCGCTGCTCTACCAACTGAGCTATAGTACCATTTCAGGACGGCAAAGATAGCTGAAACTTCTGGCTTTGCAACATTCCAAAGTTGGAAGGGAAGATTCATTCACGAAGAATCAATGTGGGTTGAATGTCTTCCTACTTAAAGTTTCAAGAACATCGATGGATTGTCTTGAAAAATAGATGAATACCTAATAAAGGGTTGCAAAATGAGAAAGTTACCGTTACATTCGCTTCGCACGCGTATGCTCTGTCACTGGGCGGAATGTGTCTGCTGTTGAATGAACTGTTAACCAAATTTGTTGCGTCATGCGTAATCTGTTATGCCTGCTAGTCGTTGCTTGGAGCTCTGTAGTTTCAATGCAAGCTCAAGAGCCTGTAATATTACCATCTCCATCTGTTCCGGATGGTTACTGGTTAGAGGTGGAGGCTTATGCAGAACATGACGGGGTTGTAGGCACAACGGATTTGAGCGGTTATACGACTTACCGCATTTACCTCAATATGCTGAACGAAACGGATTTCCTATCCGTCATATCTGGAGAGTTTGATAATCCCATGATGATCAACTCCTCCACGAGTCCGTCGTGGTTTAACGACTTGCAATTTGGTTCTGATATCGGTGCGCAAAGCAACGCTGCACTCTTCGGGTTCTTCCCGGAATTGGCCTATGATAGTTGGCTGACAATCGGTGGGGCATCTACGGCTGATGGAATAGATATCAATACAGCGGATGGTGAAATCAGTTTATTTGGCGAATTTAATTCAGGAGAAAATGTTTTGGTTAATGATCCGATTGGATCCGCGGTCTTTACTCTTTTCCCATGTGATCCAACGGATTTGACATCATGTGATTTTTCTCATCCAGCCTTTGCTGGTGAGGACTTGCGAATCTTGGTAGGGCAAATCACGACCCAGGGAGAAATCTCTGGACAGATGCAGGTGCAGGTTTTCATGAATGCCACGACTGATGAGGAGTGGCGCGGGGTGATTCCATTTACCCCTTACGTTCCAGAAGTGTTGGTTCCAGGTTGCATGGCAGACAACGCCTGCAACTACGACCCAGCAGCAACAGAAG
>JAPKCA010000128.1 GCA_028823145.1 Flavobacteriales bacterium | reverse complement strand
AGGTAACGATGCATATCAAACGCCTAGCGCTGCCTTGGCTTTCATGACTTCCGCTTTGGAAGACCCGACGGAAACTTCGTTGTCAAACAAAAAAACAGGGCGTTTCAAAAAGGTGTATTCCTCTAAAATCAATCGCCGATAATCGGGTTCGGTCAATGTCTGATCCGCCAAGCCCATGGATCTGAATTTGATGGCACGGCGAGAAAAAACGGCTTCATACGATCCCGATAATTTCGCCATTCGATCCAAGTCGGACGCGTCAATGCCTTCCGCTTTGATATCAACAACCGCACAACCGTGCGATTCGGGTTGAAGTTCTTCAAAAATCCGTACGCACGTCTTGCACGTCGGGAGGGTAAATGCCTTTTTCATGTCGAGTCAAGATTTTCCATTTTTGCAATCAAGTCCTTCAATCCTTGTTCCCAATGGGGATGATTTTCGATGACGACATCTGCTCGGTCGCGCCAAGGCTCAATGAATTCAATGTCCGCTGGCCGAACATGATTATTCCATTGATAGCGCACCTCTTCCTCACTGTATCCGCGTTCGGTTCCATCCCGTTGGATGCGCCGGTTCAACCTCACTTCCACCGGAGCATTTATGAAGCCAACCAAATCCACCCGTTCCTTCATGGCTGGGTAAGCCATCACAAACAATCCTTCAACAACCAACCATTCTGCCTGTTCGATCACAATCTTTTCCGATTGCATCACGTCACGATTGTACGTATAGGTTTCTAAAGAGATGGATTCCCCGCGTTTCAGGCGATCAATATCCCGCACCAATGCCCCATCGTTGATGACCGAGGGAAGATCGAAATTCGTTTCTCCATTCTCATCCACGGGCAATTCCGACATCGGACGATAATAATCGTCCAAAGACAAAACCGCTGCTCGGTTTTGAAAATGCCCCCGCAATCCATTCAATATCGTGGATTTTCCCGAGCCGCTGCCTCCAATTAAAGCGAGTATTTTCATCTAGCCTCCATTTCTATTTGACAAAGAGTTTCAGCAAATTCGCGGTGATTCGCCAGACGCGGTGGCTTGTTTTGGCCGCCCAATCGCCCCAGACCTTCCATTGCCTGGTGAAATGCTCCCGCAGGAAGAGGATGCATTACCGCTGATCGCAGGATTGATCCTGCAATTAATTCTCTGTAGTAGGGATTTCGTTCCATCACGGATTGATTGATTACTGACGCGAAAGCCTCCAAATCCGCCGGCAACTCTTGAAACTCAATGAACCACTCATGGAATGGGAGCCCATCGCTTGGAGACACTTGAGGAGCCACATGGAATTCTGTGATCACTCCGCCCATTTCTTTCATCGCGTCGCCAATCGCTCCTTCCACTTCCTCTGCTATGACATGCTCGCCAAAAGCACTTGTGAAATGTTTGATTCTTCCCGTCACGACGATGCGGAATGGGTTCAAAGAAACAAACTTGATAGAGTCCCCAATATCGTATCCCCAGAGTCCTGCATTGCTGGACAAGACCAAGGCATATTGTACGTCCAGCTCCACCTCCTCCAATCCTAAGCGAGCTGGGTTTTCATCGAAATATGTGGATACCGGTATGAACTCGTAAAAAATCCCATCATCTACATTGAGTCTGAGGCCTGGTTCATGTTGTCTGTCTTGGTAGGCAAAGAAGCCCTCTGAGGCAGGAAACAACTCAATGCTTGGGATCTCGGCACCAATCAATTCCTTGAACTTGGCCCGATATGGTTCAAATGCCACTCCCCCATAAACGAACAATTCAAACCTCGGGAACACTTCCAATACGTTCTCCGCTCCCGTCACTTCCAATAAGCGTTCAAAATAATTCTGCACCCAAGAAGGAATTCCGCTGATCAGCCTTAAATCTTGATCCTTCGTTTCGTGAACAATTGCGTCGATTTTTTCTTTCCATGATTCAATGGAATTTGCTTGAAATGACGGCAATCGATTCTTTTGCAAGTACCTCGGAACATGATGCGCAACAATGCCACTCAACCGACCCGTCGGCACTCCGCCAGGCGTATTGGTCAGGATTGAAGATCCTTGCAGGAAGATCATCTTGCCATCTAAAAACGATGCATTCCCCGTTTCAGCGATGAACTGCAACAAGGCATTTCGCGCGGAGCCGATATGGTTGGACATGCTCTCTTTCGTCAAGGGAATGTGCTTGGCACCACTTGTGGTTCCGCTTGTCTTGCAAAAATAGAGGGGCATCCCCGGCCACAACACATCAGATTCTCCTGCCACTACCCGATCCATCCATGGCTTGAGGGCCTCATAGTCCCTGACAGGGACGGCTTTGATGAAATCCTGATGCGACATCTCAGAATGAAACCCGTGCTCTTTCCCAAACACCGTATCCTTCGCCATGGTCAGGAGTTTCCTCAGGGTCGCCCTTTGCCTCTTTATTCCGTCCAAGGCGATGCGTGCCTCTTTGCGCGCCACGTGACGTGCAAGAAGCTTGCTAAGGATGGACTTAAAGGACATGGAGCAAATCTACTGCCTCTCTCATTCCATCCATCAAAAAGGGCGACCCAATGGGCCGCCCTTTCCAAAGCTTTTCAACAAGAAATGCAATTAACGTACGACCATCTTCTTGGTCAAACGGATTCCGTCAGCAACCAAAGTGTAGGTGTAAATGCCTCCCCCGAGTTGAGCTACGTTGTATTCCATCTGATGCATTCCTGCAGGCAGTTGGCCCTGCTCCATCAGGTCAATCAAACGACCTTGGAGATCCCGGATCTCTACCGCCACGTTACGCGACTGCAACAACTCAAAACGAATCGTTGTAGAGCCGTTCGTTGGGTTCGGTACGTTTTGATGCAATTCAATGCCATTCAAATTCGCGATTTCATCCACACCAACACGTTCTGACATAATCAAGCGAATCGCCGGAGTAGATGTTTGAGACGTGAACCAAACAAAGTCGCCACCACCCGTCAAGTTGTAGTCACCTGTAGAGTTGTCTGTATCGGAATTTGCATTGCCCAAAACCGTTAATTCTGCCTCACTCTCAAATTCTGAGATGACCGCTGCAAAATAGAAGTCTGCATCGGACAATTCGATTGGGTCCTCGAATGGTAGATAGACATACTCACTCACGGCTGGTGAATTCGGGGTCCAATCGTCATCGTAGTTCCAGTAGGCACTCTCAAAAGGAGAGTCAACCAAACCTACCGCACCATCCAACGTGTACAAACGAGATTCAAACTCCAAGTCTCCACCACCAGAACTTTGTCCGAAACGAACCGTTATGCCATAAGCAACCGATCCTTCGTTGTGCATGTGGTAGAAGTTACCGTATCCACAAGGGTTAAACAATCCTTCGATATCAGAATCACCTGGACGGAATTCAACGCCCAACGTTTCTTCATCGTCGTGGCCGTATTCATCATCACTGTAAACAATGACCTTGCTAATCACATTGTCCTGACCTGCTTCGTCGGCATTGGCCGAAGCAATGGTCGCTTGCAACACATAGTTACCCGTGGCCGTAGGCGTCCATCCCGTTGCTATGTACGCCGTGTCCTGTGCGTTAGCTGGGCAGTTCAGTGCATTGGCAAAGCTGTAAACGGTGCCAATGTCTTCTGTCGTCGTGCTCAATACAGTGCCCGCGTCATCCAAAACTTCAACCGTTATCATCGTTTCGTCTTGGTTGTCGCTCCCGCTGTTGCGATACAAAACACCCGCCAACAACCCGCCATCTGCTTCCGGAATCGCTTGTTCCAATGGCGTCACACGGTATTCAAATACATTGTAGACATCCCCATTGGTCAATTGAACCATGCTCAAGTCATTCGCAACAGGGTTTGAAGAGACCGTCACGTCATCAATCCCCCAGTAGTAGTGGCTGTATGCATCTCCTGTTTCTGGAGCTTGCAAGTATGACCAACGGATCTGCACCTCCGCACTATTTGCAGCAACACATGAAATGTCCACAGAAGTTGTCAATGCATTGGCAGAAGCCGAGTTGGCCGATTCGATGAAAGACCCGTGGGCATCAAACGTAACCCAGGAAACACCCGCGTCATTGCTCACCTCCAAGTAGACCGGAGCGTATGGATAGCAGCAGTAACGGAAGTACTGTTCCCACGTTACGACGACCGAACCATTGTCCGTAAAATCCAACATGGGGGTCGTGATCCACCCTTCGGTGTTTTCATAACCTTCCGAAATGGGCGAATTGAAATAATCGCAATCGAAAATCATCCAACCATTGTCCACTGAAGTAGAGTTCAATGGGTCGATGTTGGTTGAGAACTCCCCTGCAGGTGGCTGAACTCCCGAAGCAGATCCGTCAGCAAAGTAGCCGTTTCCGGCCATGTCAACGTATTGCCAAATTGAATCAGCGCCCGTGTCTTCCGAACTCCATGCCCCATAAATGTTGTTTCCGTCCAAACCATTGGCGAAATCTTCGTAAAACAAAATGGTTCCGCCACCACGTTGAGCGACTTCAAGTGCGGATTCGTGTTCTGTTCCCCGCATCATTTGTGCCTCGTCATCAGAGAGGGCAGAAGGAACTTGGGCGAAGGCGTGAATGTCCGTAAGTCGTTGAGCTTGCATCGAAGTCGCAAGGCCCAAAACCACGGCAAAGACTAAAGTAAAATGCTTCATATTTTGTGAATCAGGATTTGCGGTCGAAATTAAACCAATACGCCTACAAATCACGCAAATAAACTGAAAAAGAGAGGGGAACCCCATTTGGAGTTCCCCTCTTTCTATGATTTCCTCGTCCAACGAGGTGAAAAGCATCTTTTTCTACTTAACAATCATGCGCTGAGTTGACTGCGCATCATTCA
>JAPKCA010000127.1 GCA_028823145.1 Flavobacteriales bacterium | reverse complement strand
CCGGAACTTTCAGGTTTGCATCCGTTGAACAATGTGCCAACGAGCAGGATGGAAGCGATGAGCGGGATGTAGTGCTTGCTTTTCATAGGACTGGAAATTAAAGGCATCCACCTTCTTCATTCAAGACAAAGCCTTGAACGGTGGTTTCGGTATTTGAAAACTGAAGGGACATACCAGGGCAATCCCATGGCGCATCACGAATGATGATCTGCTCACCCATGGTGCCTCGACGCAACAATTGATCTGTCCAGTGTCCCTCAGCGGCGGTTTCTTTGCGGTACTCATCACGTGCAGCATCTCGAATTTCCTCAGCAGTTGATTCGGCATCCAAGTCATTGTTGCCAGCACCAAACGCCCGAGTCCGGATGACGTTGATATCTGCGATTGCGGTTGTCAAATCAGTTCCTGTCTCAGCCAACGCTTCGGATCGAATCAAATGAAGCATGGTCAAATGAACGAGGGGGATGTTGAAGTATTCCTTGTTGTTGAAACGGTTGCATAATGCCCGTGTCCCTGCAGTGTACCAATCGGAACGGCTGTCTCCACCACCTGAAAGACTCATGAAAAAGGCAAAATCGTCACTGAAGGCTAATTGCGGAGAAGAGGTGTTGTCCGATCGCAGGTTGTCCCGATACCATGAACTTCGGAAGTCGTTGGGTTGGCTTACAATGCCAAAAACGGTTTCGGTGTTGACCAAATCTGTTTCAAAGCGATCCAGGTCTTCATCCAATTGGAATTGACCTGAATTGATGACATTCGTCGCGTAGGCAGCGGCTAAATCGTATTCCCCCATCAGAAAATGCACTTGTGCCAAATAGCCTTGGGCGGCAAGTTGCGTGGCATAAACTCCATTGGAGGCAGGTAGATTTTCTGCGGCAAATTGAAGGTCACTCACTATCGCAGAATAAACTGCCCCAACAGTGGCGCGAGGCAAGGGGTCTTGGCTTGATTCAAGCCGCAATGGGACCCCGTTGTGGCTATTATCCGATGAGTAGCCAAAGGGTCGAGCAAATAGTTTGACAGCCCCCCAATGGCAGATGGCACGTACGAACCGTGCTTCAGCTTCCAGACGTGTCTTGGTGACTTCATCCAAGTCTTGGACAAATTGGAAATTTTCGATGACCACATTTGACCGATAAATGGCGTAATAGAAGTCCGTGTAGATTCCCGCATTGATACCAGTGAAAAAGGTGGTTTCCCGGTTGTAAACAGCGGTGAAATCCAGGCTGTTGTCCGGCGCACCGAAGTTTGGTCCGCGGAGTTCGTTGACGATTTGAACTCGGCCGCCATACAAATTGGCTACGACGTCGTACGTACTAACCAATAGGCGTTGCAGGTCATCAGCATCATTGATCGCATCCTCTGCGAGGATGACATCACCGGGTTCAAACTCTAGTAAACCATTGCATGAAGCCATTCCGAACGTCAAACCAACAAAGAGGAGGAGGTGTTTGTAATTCATGTCCGTCTCGATTAAAAGTTGGTTGAAATGGAAAGTGTGAATGCCCGCTCTTGAGGAGGAGTTAAATAGGTGACATTCGGACTCATGTTGCGGTCTTGTGCATTTTCAAAGTCACGTACGACTTCGGGGTCCAAACCGGGGAAATTTGTGATGGTAAACACGTTGGTTGCATTCAAGGCGATTCGGCAGTTGGTCATGGCAGATCCCGGCTGAAGTGGAACATTGTAACCGATGGTTAAGTTGCGAAGTCGGACATATGATGCGTCGTAGATGAAAAGGCTGGTATTCCACCATGGAAAGCCAGATGGAAGGCTATAGGTTGTTTCATCAAGGGTCAAGAGCGGGTAAGTTGCTTCATCACCTGGTTGTCGCCACCGATCCAGTTTTTCCTCTCGCATGTTCCATCCTGTTACGACACCCAATTGCCGTTTCGCAGAAGAATCAAAAATTTTGGCTCCGATGCTAAATGTTGCCAGGGCACTGAGATCCCAATTCTTGTATCGAAAGGTGTTGTTTATACCTCCTATGATATCGGGCAATCCATCGCCCACATATTTCCGGATGTCGTTGTTGTAATCGTACGTTTCGTTCCCATCGAGGTCGAGATAGACAGGCAAGCCAGTCTCCGGGTCAACATGGCTGTGCTCGACAAGATAAAAAGACCCGATTGGACGGCCTACGATGACTCGTGAGTCATTTGTTCCACCGCTCACAGCATCTGGTGTGTAATCTCCGATGTCTAAGAGCTCGTTGTAATTACGGGCTACATTCAAATCGGTATTCCATTGAAATTCACCCACCAAATTGCGCGATTTGATGGACAATTCAACCCCGCGATTGAGGACGGTTCCCACATTGTCCCAGAAGTTTGTGAATCCCGTGCTTGCAGGAGTACTCACATTCATCAGCACATCTGTTGAGTATTTGTGGTATCCGGCCAATTCAAACGTGACACGGTCTTGCCACAGCCCCATTTCAATGCTGACATCAACGGTGCGTGATGTTTCCCATCTCAGGGTAGGATTCTCTGGTTGAATGGGGTAGAGGATAGAGTCTCCCGCATAGGTGGTGCCATTATTGGAGGCGGAATACGTTCCAAATCGAGCGTAATCGGGAAGCGCAGCGTTTCCAGTAAACCCAATGCTGGAGCGGACTTTCATGAAGCTGATTTTCTCAGAATTAAACCACTCTTCATCTGACATGACCCAACCGGCTGAAAGGGAGGGGAAGAAGCCATAGCGACTCTCTCGTCCAAACCTTGAGCTACCATCTACTCGTGCCGTTGCTTGCAAAAAATAGCGATCCTTCAAGCTGTAATTCACCCTTCCGAAATACGACAAAAAACTGTGTTGCGAAGGAAGGTTGACGGTCCGGTTCACATTGGCGGCCTCTTGCGAAAGGGAATCGCTTTCGAAAATGGGGCCTTCGACATTGCCGTAATACAATCCGTAACCGTAGTTGTCCGTTCGCTGGAATTCACTTCCTACCAAAAAATTAACCGCTTGCGTGTCATCCAATTCCCAGCGGTAATCCACGGTAGCGCTGTAGTTCCAATTCAGCACATAATTCGCATAGCGGTTGGCGCTTCCCAATTCAGAGGTGATGGACAATGCGCCGGGATTGAAGACATCTTCACGCAAATGCAAGTAGTCGAAACCGCCACTCAATTTTACATGCAAGTCCTCAATTGGAGTCAAAATAAGTTGAGCATTGCTGATGGAGCGATCCTCAGTTGTCTTCCACTTTTTTAATTCACGTATGGCAACAGGGTTTTTTGTTCCTCCCCACTCATCGAACCACAAAAAGTACTCCCCTGCGCTGTGGGCTACATTGCCATTGGCATCCAATACATCTTCTTCGTATCGGACAGGATAATAGGGCAATGCATTGGACATGGCATCTCCCATTCCTCCAGACCATGCGGCGTCAATGCGGTTGTTCTCACCTCGACTCAATGAAGTGCTCAAAACGACGGTGGCCCATGAATTTGGTTTCCAGTCAAAATTCACGCGTCCACTTGATCGATTGTAGCTGTTTCCAAGCAGGTAGCTAGAGTTGTTGTCTCTCGAGACGCCAGCATATAAGTTGTACCGGTCTCCTCCTTGACGCACCCCAAAGTTGATGGCGCCTTTTGTGCCGCGACCGGTGGTTTCATCCACCCAGTTGGTTTGTGTATCCATTGCCTGCATGTATGCGGCTTGACGCGTTGCAGGGTCATCACCCGCTGAAGACATATTGGGCAACCAAACATAGCCCGTGCCGCCATCATTTTCCCAGGCCTCTTGCCTGAGGGCGAGGTACGTTTCCGTATCCATCATGTTGGGGCGCGTGGCGGGTATTCCAAAACCGGCTCTTGTACTAAATTCAAAAGCCGTTCCTTTCTTTCCTCGTTTGGTGGTGATGAGAATGACGCCGTTGGCACCACGTGATCCGTAGATTCCTGTAGCTGCCGCATCTTTCAAAATCTCCACCGATTCAATATCGTTCGGATTGATGGCTGCCAAAGGATTGTTGTTCATAGCCCCGGAATTTCCCCGAAGGAAATATTCTTGCGTGATGGGAATCCCATCTACGACATACAAAGGATCTCCGGCCGCGGAAACGGAAGCGACTCCTCGCACTCGAATGAGGGAAGGGGCACCTGCAACGCCAGATGACTGACTGACTTGAACGCCGGCTGCTTGGCCCTGCAAGGCTGCTTCAAATGAAGGCGTTTGGATTCCCGTAATTTGCTTTGAGCTGACTTGTACAATGGAGCCCGTGACTTCCTTTTTGCGCTGAACACCATAGCCTACGACCACAACATCATCAATCATTACAGCGTCTTCCTCCAAAACGATGTTGAATTCAATGTCCTTTCCAGCTAGTTCGACTGTGCGATTTTGACTGATGTATCCGATGAATGAAAAACGCACTTCGTACGTTCCGGGCTGGAGCTGGAAATTGAACCGACCATCCATGTCGGCGAACTGCCCGTTGGTGCCATCAACAATAACGGAAGCAGATGGCAGGGGTACGCCTTTGGCATCTTTGACCTGGCCTATGATTGATTGCGCATTTCCAATATGAAACAGAAGCAATCCTAGGATGACGAGGATGGATCTTAAATGCATTTTTTGTGATTTATAATGATCAAAACTACGGACAGATTGATTGCCCATTTCAAGGATGATAAAGATGGATGTTTACTCCGATGTTTTAATGAACCACTGCTGCGTTCTATTTCCATCTTGCAAGAGTTGGATGGCAAACAAACCATCCGGTAAATGGGATACATTCAAAGAGAATTCATTCATTCCCACCTTCCAAGTGTGTCGTTGCTCTTCCATCACGATCGATCCCGTTGAA
>JAPKCA010000029.1 GCA_028823145.1 Flavobacteriales bacterium | reverse complement strand
ACCACTGCGTGTTCCGGGAACGTTGAAGTCAGTGAAAGGCATTGGTTGGTATATCGAGGAGTATGGCATTGCTCAATTGTCGTTGAATTTGACCAATATTCAAGTGACTCCTGTGCACATCGCCTTTGACGAGGCATGCAAGCAAGCCCAATCTCGTGGTATTCGCGTGACGGGAAGTGAGCTGGTCGGATTGCTTCCGCTCCGTGTCTTAACGGATGCTGCGGACCATTACCTGATCAAGCAAGAGCGTTCGCTGGGCATTTCTGACGCAGAAAAGGTGAAGATTGCCATCAAGTCACTGGGGCTAGATGATCTGGCTCCGTTTTATCCTGAAAAGCGGGTCATCGAATACATCATTGCGGAAAGTGGGACAACACCTTTGTTGGAGATGGACCTGAAAGCCTTTGCCGATGAAACAGCTTCAGAATCGCCAGCTCCAGGCGGCGGGTCCATTGCTTCTTATACGGCTGCTTTGGGTGTTTCGTTGGCGACCATGGTCGCCAATTTATCCGCACATAAGCGTGGCTGGGACAATCGTTGGAAGGAATTTAGTGATGTGGCGGTTCAGGGCATGAACTTGCAAAAGCAACTGCTCCTTTTGGTTGATGCGGATACTGCCGCTTTCAATGGAATCATGGAAGCTTATGGAATGCCCAAAGGCACACCCGATCAAGCTGAATCTCGATTGCAGGCGATTCAGAATGCTACGCGTCATGCGATTGAAGTTCCCATGGAAGTGGCTCGGATTTCGCTTCAGGGAATGGAATTGGCTGAGTTGATGGCGGAGAAAGGGAATCCAAATTCGATCACCGATGCGGGGGTGGGTGCCATGGCCATTCGCACGGGAGTGCTGGGGGCCATTCTCAATGCCCGAGTGAATGTGGTTGACCTCGATGACAAAGCATTTGCGGCTCAGGTTTTAGAGGAATGTGATGAAATGTGGAACGAAGTAGATGGGCGGGAACGGAGAATCCTGGCACAAGTCAATGCCGTCCTGAAGAAATAACAGAAGAAGCCACCATAAGAAAAGGCCCGCTCAATGAGCGGGCCTTTTCGGTTTTAGTGAATTCGCGCGAGCGAATGTTTAGTTCTTCTTAGTGGAGACACGGCGCTTCTCCTTGATGCGAGCGGCCTTACCAGTCAAGTCACGTAGGTAGTAGATCCGTGCACGACGCACCTTACCATGTTTGTTCACCTCGATCGCATCGACCATTGGTGAGGATATAGGAAAGACTCGTTCTACACCTATTCCGGAAGCCATTTTGCGTAGAGTAAATGTTGCGGTGGTTCCCGTGCCACGACGTTGGATAACGACGCCTTGAAACTTTTGCAAGCGTTCTTTGTTGCCTTCTCTAATTTTAATAGTCACCGTGACGGTGTCTCCGGCGTTGAAATCCGGCCACTCCGTCTTTCCGATCAACTTGCTTGCGATTTCCTGAATGCGGTCCATTGTGTCAGCGTTATTCTAGCCCCATTAATCGGGGTGCAATATTACGAATAATCCTCGTACGTCTGAAGCTCTTTACAGGGAATCTTCAGAGAATAAATCAGGCCTCCTTTGTTGGGTGCGTTCTATGGCTTCTGATTCCAACCATTTCTGCACAGCGGCATGGTCACCTGACCTTAGTATTTCCGGTACTTTCCAACCATTATACTCAGCGGGTCGGGTATAGACAGGTGGGGCCAAAAGTCCATCCTGAAAACTGTCTGTAAGGGCACTTTGCTCATCGCCGATGACACCCGGTATGAGCCGAACAATGGCATCTGTGAGAACGGCAGCGGCCAATTCTCCTCCCGATAGGACATAGTCACCAATGGAGATTTCACGCGTGATCAAGTGATCTCGCACCCGCTGGTCCACACCTTTGTAATGTCCGCATAGCATGATCAGGTTGCCCCGAATGGAGAGTTGGTTGACCATACCTTGATGTAAACGTTCTCCGTCTGGGGTTAAATAAATGACATCTGAATAGTTCCTTTCAGATTTTAATGACTCAATCGCATCGAGGATGGGTTGGATGGTCATGACCATTCCGGCGTTTCCTCCAAAAGGCACATCGTCTACCTTTTTGTGTTTGTCAGTGCTCCAATCTCGAATGTTATGGACGTGAATCTCCACCAACCCCTTGTCTTGTCCGCGACGGACAATACTGTCCGCGAATGGTCCATCTAAAAGCCGGGGAACCACGGTGAGGATGTCGATGCGCATGTTGTTTAAAAAAAGGAGTTGATGTAAAGGTACGGGAGGACCTGTTCTCGGCGGATTTCATCGCGCGAACCTTTACATTTACCAATGTGATATGTAAGTCATCAGATGCGGGATAGAAAAGAATATAGCGCGGTTGTAAGCCATCCATTTCATGTTTTCAACGGCATCTTTTTGACGTTGCCATTGGACGGCATTCGTCAAACAGGACTGCGAGTGCCGTTGTTGCAAGAAGCGTGTGATGAGGGGTTGTCTCGTTCGGAGACACCAAGTGAAATCATCGAAAGATTTTTGGCAAAGCAAGACCTTACGGATGCGTCAGAAGGAGCAGATTTGCTTTTTCGAATCATCCAATATGTTGAGCGACAGGTGGTTTTGGTCGATGCCTTGGAAGATGCACGATATGCCCAATTGAATGACTTGGGGGGAGCTGAATCTCTGCAGAGCCTGATGCAACGGGTGCGTCGCCATGGAAAGGAAGAGGAGTTGCGCAGTCTTCTAGGAGAATATGCTGTTCGTGTGGTGCTTACAGCTCATCCGACGCAGTTTTATCCGGGCAATGCCTTGGCCATCATCACGGATTTAGCGAAGGCCATGGAGGAGAATGATTTGGTGAATATCCGAAAACTCCTGCATCAGCTTGGATTAACGCCTTTTTTCCAATCGGTACCTCCGACACCTTATGATGAAGCCGTTCGGCAATCATGGTATTTGGAAAATGTATTCTACCATGCGGTTCCAGATTTGTATGCACGGGTGGCTCAAGCGTTGGATGATCCGGCTGGAATATATCTGAACCCGGCTTTAATTAATATTGGTTTTTGGCCAGGAGGCGACAGAGATGGCAATCCTTTTGTAGATGCCAAAACAACGTGGCATGTGGCTGAACGATTGCGGGCCACCATCCTTCGATGTTACCGCCGTGAAATTCGGGACTTGCGCCGCCGGATTACGTTCAAGCATGTCTCAGAAATATTGGATCAGCTGCAAGATCAAATCGAGTTTGCGATGTTGCACCCGGAAGATGAACGACTATCCGTCATCGAATTGACCAAACGATTGGAAGAAGTGGCAGACTTGGTTCAACAACATTCAAATGGTTTGTACATCGAACGTGTACGCGCGTTTTTGTTCAAATTGCGTTTGTTTGGTTTGCATTTTGCGAGCATGGACATCCGACAAGACAGCCGGGTGATTCAGTCTGCTTTGGACGATGCCCTCGAGTCAATGGACATGGATGTTTCCGTGTTTCGAGCAAAATCAAAGAAAGAGCAGGTGGATTTCTTGTTTTCTTGGTCGACGAATGAACCCTGTGGGCCCCTGAAAAATGAAAGACACCAGGATGTTTTGGAATCACTGCGAGTTATGCGGAAGATCCAAGATCAAAATGGTGAAAGGGCTTGCCATCGATTCATCATCAGCAATTGCCGAGGTGTTTTGGATGTAGCGGCAGTGTATGCCCTGACGAGGTCAGTGGGTGCCGATCAGCTCCCTGCTGTGGATATTGTACCCTTGTTCGAGACCATAGCAGATTTAGATGGTGCTCATAACGAGATGCAGGCGTTATACGCTCATCCGGAATACAGCAAACATTTGGAGGCACGTGGCAAGCGGCAAACGGTGATGTTGGGTTTCTCGGACGGAACCAAGGACGGGGGGTACTTACGTGCAAACTGGGCGATATACCAATCGAAGCAGGCACTATCAAAAGTCGCCCGTGACGCTGGAATCACGGTTTTATTTTTTGATGGAAGAGGAGGACCTCCTGCACGCGGTGGAGGAAATACACATCGTTTCTATGCTTCGCTGGGAAAGGACATTGAAAACGTAGAAATTCAGACCACCATTCAAGGACAAACGATCAGTTCGAACTTTGGTATTCCAAAATCAGCAGGGTTCAATTTGGAATTGCTGCTGACGGCGGGTTTGCAAAACCGATTGTTCGAGGACCAAAACAGCGAGATGAATGCGAGCCAAGCGGCCCTGATGGATGAGTTGGGCGAGCTTAGCTATGCGCACTATGAAACGTTGAAGTCGAATCCTCAATTCATGAATTATTTGAAGACGTGGGGAACCTTGCTTTATTACGGCCAAACCAACATCGGAAGCAGACCAACAAGTCGCAAGTCAAATGGAGTTTTGAGCTTCGATGATTTGAGGGCCATTCCTTTTGTTGGTTCTTGGACCCAGTTGAAACAAAATGTTCCTGGCTTTTATGGTTTGGGCATGGCGCTAGAGGTTTTGGAATCCAAAGGCCGATTGCACGAAGTGAGCGAATTGTATGCGAGCAATCTGTTTTTCAAGGCTTTGATTGAAAACAGCATGCAAAGTATGCTCAAGAGTGACTTTCGGCTCACCGCTCACCTTGCTGATGACCCTCAATTTGGTGCAATTTGGCGACGAATCAAGGAAGAATTTGATCGCACAAAACGTTTGGTATTGACCATCACTGGACAGAAGGACTTGATGGAGCTGAATCCACACATCAGGGAGTCCATAGCTCTCCGCGATGGAATCATTCGTCCTTTGTTGGTCATCCAGCATTTTGCGCTTGGGCAGATGAACAAAAATCATGCAGGCGAATCGACCCGTTGGGATGAGGAAGTGCTGCGCCGTTTGGTAGTTCGTTCGATGTATGGAATCATCAACGCCAGCAGAAACGCGGTGTAACAAAAACGGCCGCTGAATAGCGGCCGTTTAGGTACATTAAAAAGGCTGTTGTTAACGCAATCCTTTCACGAATTCTATTTCCGCAAGCAAGTTGTCGGCACCTGCGAATTTGTCAAGAATCCACATGATGTAGCCGACGTCCACTGAAATGGTTCTTTGCAACTCATGTTCAAAAGCGATGTCTCCACTCATGGCCTCCCAGTTGCCATCGAATGCCAAACCGATCAAATCACCGTTGGCATCTAGGACAGGAGATCCGGAATTTCCACCAGTGATATCTGTTCCGTGAATGAAACAAACCACCAGTTCGCCATCTTCATTTGCGAAATCCCCGAAATCTTTGGTGCGAATCAATTCGTCGAGTTGATCGGGTACAACGAATTCTGGGTTGGAATTGTCTTTCTTTTCCAGAACGCCATTCGCAGTGGTGATGAAATCATAATGAACGGCATCCGCGGCCTTGTACGGAGCGACTGCTCCAAAAGTCAACCGCATAGTGGAGTTGGCATCTGGTGCGATCGCTTGATGTGAGTCCATTTCACGAAGCCCTTTAACGAACAGGCGATAGCCTCGTTCGAATTTGGCTTCCGATGGGTTTTGCATGCCTGCGATGTAGGTCTGCAGTGCGCTGTTGCTTGAAATCACCGCTAAGTCTTTATCCAACACTTTTTGCGATGGATTGGCAATAAAAGCTGCACATCGCTCCGCATCAACTAAAACGCTTTTGGCGTACATCTTATCTGCAAAACGGTTGAAATCACCTTTGTACTTGCCATTCACCGTCGCAAAAAAGGAGGGGTGATAAGCAGGGTCAATGTCTTGGGCAAACTTGGTCATGAGGTTGACAAACAAATCGCGATCGGTGGCCTGATCGTATTCCCGGAAAAAGTTATCCGCGAAATCACCCATGGCCTCTTGAGTTGCCGCTACTTCCTCAGGGGCTTCGCTGAACAATCCAGCGGCCATCCGGTAGAAGCGGAATCCAAACAAGGTGATGTCTGCTCCAATCAATCCAGCTTCGAGGGCATATACTTTGCCTTTCACGGATGCGTCAGTTTCAGCATAATACGCTTGGATTAAATCCAAAGCCTCACTGTATTCCTCCTGTCTTGAAGCATCTGCGTTGACCCAATCGGTGAACCGTGCCTCCAGTTCAGCTTTTTGAGACTGAATATTCAAGCGCTTCAACCCTTTGGATTGACCGATGTAATACTTCCAGTAATTGGCTGTTTGAGCATACTTCGCGGCGTATTGAATCCGCACTGCGGGATCCGCGTCCATGTGCTTCTTCATGGTTGTCAACTTCAAATCACGGACGTCAACAACGGATGGGTTGTACAAGCTCAATGCCTGCTCAACTCCCCAGCTGCTCAAAAAACGATCTGTGCTCCCAGGAAATCCCATGATCATGGTGAAATCTCCTTCCGAGACTCCATCCATGCTGACGCGCAAATGCCGCTTAGGCGTGTAGGGAATGTTGGTTTCACTGTATTCAGATGGTTCGTTGTTTTCGTCAGCATAGATGCGCAACATAGAGAAGTCGCCGGTGTGCCGGGGCCACATCCAATTGTCGGTGTCGCCTCCATACTTCCCAACACTTTCGGGTGGAGCTGCGACCAAACGAATGTCTTCATACGTCTTGTATTCAAACATGTAGAACTCATTGTCGTAGTAGAAGCTTTTGAGTTGAAGCTCTTTGCTTCCATCGGCATTCATTTCTTCCATGAGGGCTGCTCGAGCTTCTCCGATCGTTGCATTGCGCGTCTCTTCGTCCATGTCGGGCGTGACATTTTCAAGCATGCGAGCGGTAACATCATCAATTCGCACCAAGAAACTGATGACGAAATCTTCGATGTGCTTCTCTTCGTTCTTTTCCAATGCGAAAAACCCATCGGTGAGGTAATCATTCGCAGTCGAGCTAAACCCTTGGATGGCATCGTATGCACAGTGGTGGTTGGTTAGTACCAAACCTTGTGAGGAAATAACTTCTCCGGTACACGAACCTCCGTTGAGACGGACAATGGCATCTTTCAATGAGGCATTGTTGATGTCATAGATTTCCTCCGCGGTGAGGTTCAATCCCATTTCAGACATTTCGGCCATGGTAATGCGGTTAAGCATGTTGACCAGCCACATGCCTTCATCGGCACGCAAATTCATTCCTTGCAGGAGCATCATAGCTACCATGCAAATCGATAACAAGTTTTTCATGAGGGTTGGTTTGGTTTTCATTGAATAGGTTTCCACTTCAACGCCTCCATGGCGCTTTCGAGGGAATCGTACAGCTTCGATAAATCGGGTCCTTTGTAACGGTTGGTCACTCGGTGCCCTTCAATCACCGTGATGGTAGAGGGCAAGTCAGTCACCATGGTGTTGTCATAAACAGCATTCAGTTTCCCGTATTCAGCAATTTCGGCATCATTATGAATTCTCGAATGCCATGATGCCCGTTCTTTTACGTCTGTGTTTGCAGTGTATGAGCCAAGTTCAAGTTGGGCAAGCGGTCCGTCTCGGAAAGGACGTGCAATGACCAGAGTCGCATCCGAGCCGGCATTCCATTCGAAAACAAAGGCTGGGCAAACTCCAAAACAGGCTGTTTTTTCAAAATACAACGTGGCAAATTCACTTTGCTCAGTGTGCGGCTTTGTCGCATTGCACGAACACATGAGAACCAAGCATAAGAGAAAGGTGTGCAGTGAATGATTCATGTTCCTAAGAGCGGCCCTTTTTGCCTTTGATTTCCTTGGTCTTGGCCACTTGATCTTGCTGCATTTTTTCTAAACGCTCTTGGAAGCTTGACTTCTTTTTTGGCTTCGCTTTATTCGCATCGATTTTTTGCCGGATTTTATCCTCATCGATGAAGAATGCCTTGATGGCAACCATTTGTCCCATGCTGATCACGTTGGCTGCCAGGTAATAGAGGCTGAGTCCCGAAGCAAATTTGTTGAAGAAGAACAACATCATGAAGGGGAAAATCTGCTGAATAACCTGCATGTTGGGCATTCCCGGCTGTTGAGTCTGGGGTGGCTGGTTCGCCATGGTCATGCGCATGTAGAAAAATGTACTAGCAGCCATGAGCAAGGTAAATCCACTGATGTGTGCACCGTAGAACGGAATATTGAATGGCAAGTTCAAGATGCTGTCGTAGGCGCCCAGATCATCGGCCCAAAGGAATGATTGGCCACGCATCGCGATATTGGCCGGAAAAAACCGGAACATCGCGTACAAAACCGGCATTTGAAGAAGAGCAGGAATGCATCCTGCCAATGGGTTGACACCTGTTTCCCGATATAAGGCCATGGTAGCCTGTTGCTTCGCCGCGGCATCGTCCTTGTTCTTTTCGTTCAGAGCTTCGATCTCTGGACGGAGCACCTTCATCTTAGCGGAAGAAACAAAGTTTTTCCAAGTGATCGGAGAAAGAAAAAGCTTAATAATCAATGTGATGACCAGGATAATCAATCCTGCAGAACCGATGTATTTAGCAAGAAAATCATATAACGGCAGAATGGCATTTCGATTGACCCATCCAAAAATCCACCAACCGTAATCGGTGATTCGGTCGGCTTCTTCTAGTCCTAATCCTTCAAGCGTCTTTTGTTCATTGGGACCGAAATAAAAGGTCAAGTCGGTGGATGCATTTCGGCCAACTCGGTCTGCTGTCAGAGGCAAGGAGGCATGAAAATGCATCGTTGCTGTGGTATCATCCTCGGCAAGCTCGGTAACCAATTCGGCGCCTGGATTGAATCCATCTGGAGTAGCGACCAGGGCTGAAAAGAAATTTTGCTTGAAAGCGACCCAATTCACAGGCAATTCGGTGGTGACTTCATCAGGACGTCCATCGCTGAGATAGTCACGGCCCATTCCATCTTCTTTAAAATAGATGGAGCTATGTTGTACTTCCCATTCTTTGCCCTTTTCGTTCGGCATGCCTGTGGCTTCCCAAAGAAGCAACATGTCCTCATCGATCTGGTTCCCAAATCCATCAATCAGTAGCTCAGATTGCAGGGTATAACCTACTAGTTCATGTGTCCATTGGATGGTTTCGCCGTTTCGTGTTCGGCTAGTCAAAACAACGCTGCTATCGTTTTGATCCGTGATATCGAAGTGCAAGTCCCCCAAATAGATTGGGTCATCTGCTCCTTCTACATTGAGCATCAATCCCATTTGACTTCGGTTCGGATCCCACAGCTGGACAGGATCAGTCGACTTGTAGCGCTGAAAGTGCTTCAATGAAGCATTGGTAGGTAAACCGCCTCTACTAGAAATCGTCAATTCAAGCGAATTCGTTGAAATGGCATAAGAGGTGTCGATGCCCACTGCAGCCGTAGCCAACAGGCCAAACCGGCTGATTAACTCCTCATCGATTTCTTCTTCCGATGCGGCAGGAGTGTGGTCTTTTACTTCACGTAAAGAAGCTTGAAACTCTCGTTCTTCATTAAGTCGGAGACTATCGAGCCGATCAGTTTCGTAAGCTTGTTCTTGAGCTGCAATAGCAGCGAGGCGTTGTTCTTCTGTGGGCTGTGTATACCAGATGTATCCGATATACAATGCAACCATTAAGATGATGCCAATGATGTTGTTCCGATCCATATTCGGTCGCGAAGATATAGGTTTTATAAAGGTTCAGGTTCAGGGCCAGCGGGTCACCATTTTTCATGGCCATGAGCCATCCAAATGCCGCGTTCTTTCATACACGTTTCAAGCAATTCTCTAACGCATCCGCTTCCACCAGGATGGGAGCTGATGAAATGACATGTTTCAAGGATTTCAGGAACCGCGTCTGATGGACAAGCGGCAAGTCCCACAGCGCGAATCAATGGCAAATCCGGCATGTCATCTCCCATATAGGCCACTTGATCCAACCCAATGTTCATTTTGTCACAGATCCTCTGCATGATGGCCATCTTATCCTGACTTCCAAGATGGGTTTCGGTCACGCCAAGGCCTGCCATACGTGTAGCAATGCTGTTTTCTTTGGCTCCGGTGATCACGGCCAAAGGAAGGCCTTGTTTTACCGCCCATTGCACAGCATACCCGTCTCGAACAAAGGCTTGCCTCGGTTGGCTTCCATCGGGCATGAGTAACACAGTTCCGTCGGTGAAGACACCATCGTAATCAAACGCAAACAAGGCAATGTTTTGAAAAGTCGTCGTGGTGGTCATGGTCGTTTCGATTGGGAATCAGATTCGGGGATATCGGTGGTATGCATTGTTTGAATGCTTTGTGTCATGGTCTTGTAGAGCTCCAACCACAATGGATGGTCTTGCAATGATTTCTTGTGAGCATCTAATACCGTTGTGTCATGCCGCATGGCTGGCCCTGTTTGCCGTGTTTTAGAAAGCCCTTGAATGGCAGACTCGAATGTGGTTTTGATCAGGGCCTCAAAGACGGTCCATGGAAGCGTTGTTTCAGCCGTGAATTGCTGTGCTATGGCCATGTTGTGATTGCAGAAGTTGGATGCAAACACCGCCGCTAAATGAGCGGAATTCCTTTGTGATGTGTTGAGAAAATACAGGGTTGAAGAAATCCCTTCTGCAAGGTTTTTCAAAGCCTTTGCACAACGGTCATCCGTGGCGTCGATCACCAATGGAAGTGGCTGAGATGTTTCGGAGGTTTCAGAGCGAATGGCTTGAATGGGCCAAATCACACCTCCTGGTCGCTGGGGCAGAGGAAGTGCACCGCTAAAGTGCACTACAATGGGGCCTTCGGGAATTTCCGCCATGATGTCAAAGATGGCGTCATCGGATACGGCCACAAGCACAGCGTCCAAAGAAGCATCAAAATCAGCCACGGACTCCAAGGCGCGGCATCTTGAATTGGAAGGAATCCATGCTGGAACTTCGTTTTGTCGATTGAATACTTCAAGAAATTCAAGCCCATGGCCCATCCAGGCTCTACCGAGTGTGGAAGCCACATGGCCATTTCCGATAAGTCCAACACGTTTGATGATCATTTCACGGATGATTTATCT
This sequence comes from Flavobacteriales bacterium, assembly GCA_028823145.1. Lineage (GTDB taxonomy): Bacteria > Bacteroidota > Bacteroidia > Flavobacteriales_D > Sanyastnellaceae > UA16. The sequence goes on along the minus strand of JAPKCA010000029.1, from coordinate 11,647 downwards.
CGAACCCAGCGACTTCTGACGGCGAGAAATGATCCCAAGGCCATCAATAAGCAACCCAGCCACAGCAGGTTGATCAAAGGGAAGATAGCGGCTTGCATGACCACAAAATCTCGCCGGACGGACTCATGCTCCCAAACGGTTAATTCCAAATTCTCCGCGACGGGGTCAAAGGACTCAATGCGCATCTGAACGCCAAAGGTTGAGGCTTCATACAAATCAGGAATGATTAAGCTATCTCGAACGATATAGAGCGGCTCATGCGTTTCCCGATGATCTCTGTCGTCGAGACGGATGCAAGCCACGATGGCGAGGTCCTTGGGAAGCAACCCCCGATCCAAACGTTCCTCGTCCCGAATGACCCGCAGACTATCGACGGTTAGTAAGGTGCGTCCAACGAGCATGCTATCTCCGACATGGACTACGTGTGTACGGCCTCCCATCCACCCGTCTTCATCTGTTTCCGGTGGAGTAACCCGTCCCCATTTGATGTGGGTATAGAGATCCTTATGGAGCCAGTGACGGGTATCGGGCTCTGGAGCATTCCCCATTTGTTCATTCAATTGAATCCGCGGTTCTAAGGTGAAGAGCTTTTCACCAGGAACGCCTGATTTCCAATTGGCGGCATTCACCGCTTGACGAGCATTTGGAAATGGAATAAACATCCAGTGGTCTTCCATGTCATCTGAAAAATAGGAAGATGCCGTATGTGCCTCATGCGCTTCAAACACCATACCATCAAAATAAACGACATCCTTGGGCTCATAGGATTTGGCATCCTTTGCGAAGTAATCCATTTGGAATTTGACATGAATCCCTTCGGTAACCTTTTCTCGGTAACTGATGAAATAGGGGCCCAAAGGCAAGGTGTCGCCTTCCATGATGAGTAAATCTTCTCGGTTGTTCAGCTCTTCATTCAATGAGCTGATATCGCCAATCTGATTTTGAGAGATAATTTGTTTTTGACTTGTGCTGATCACAGCACCAAATAAAACTAACCCGAAACCTACGTGGGCAAGTGGCGAACCGATTCTTTTCCAATGACCGCGTCCCAAATGCAGGATATAATTCCCGTTGGAAGCGATGGAAAATAACGCGGCAAACAACAAGGCGACTCGGGGCATTTCATGCCACTCATATGGGAAAAAGAAAATCAATACACCGGTCAATAGGCCTGAAATCAACAAAGGAATAAAGAGCGACTTCAGGACTTTTTGAATGGGAGACTGCTTGTATCTCAGCCATTGCGCAAACCCCATAATGAGCATGATCAAAACCGCCAATGGGATTTGGACCAAATGGTACGTTTGATCAAAGTTGGTGCCGGGGGCAAGGTTGTGTTTGGAGAGGTCCAACAAAAAAGAACTGTTCCATTGCTCGCCCCAATGAGCCAATGCACCACTCCATGGCTCCAAGAATCGATTGAATACGGGGAGACTTGTTTGCCAAGTAATGTGCATGGCACTCACCAAAAGCAACAAGGCTCCGACAAACATCCAAAAGTCCCGTGACCAGAGTGACTCCTCTTCTGGTGATCGGGCAATATCCTTGAGATAGGACCGGATGCCCGCCACTGCCATGCAGATCAAAAAGAGGGATACAGCTTCAACGGGCCATCCTTTAAGGGCCACAATGGTGAGCAGGACGCAAGCGAACAGCACCCCGTTTCTCCACACGCCTTTTCTCATGAGCATGACATGTGCGAGAGCCACAAAGCTGAGGACGTATACGAGGAGTTGAGAGAGAATGCCACTATCGACAAAGCTGTGGACGGAAGTATCACCTAGCACCCCAGATTTGGTAAGGAAGGTGCTGTACAAGACCAGCAAAAATGAAAGCAAAGGGAAATAGTAGGTGCTGAACAGAGCCGTAGGGTGTTTCCGGTTCCGATTAATCAAAAGCAAATGCGCTGCTGCGACCAAAACGATCCAGGGCACCAAGGAAGAATTCTCGACCGGATCCCAGGCCCAAAATCCACCAAAACTGAGAGCTTCATAGGCCCATGCGCCACCCATGAGGATTCCAGTTCCCAAAATACCCACCCCGAAAAATGACCACCTCAGGGCTGGTTTCATCCATGATTGATCGCTGCGATTGGCCAAACCGGCAATGGCATAAGCAAAAGGAATAGAAGTGGAGGCGAAACCGAGAAACAGGGTAGGGGGATGAATGGTCATCCAATAATTCTGCAACAACGGATTCAATCCTTGGCCATCCTGAAACATGGGGAAAGCAGTCAAATAATCTGCACGCAACGACCACGGCAATCCCATATTCGAAGGGGCTTCTCTGAGAAGAAGAAATGGATCTAAACCCAATTGGAAATCTCCGAAATAGATACCGAGAAGCATGGAAGTCAGGAACACTTCAATGGCAGCAAGAACAGCCATTACATGTGGGGTCCAGTTGCTTGGGTTTCGCAAAAGAACCAACCCCAATACATTGTGCCAAAACATCCAAAGCAAGAAGCCTCCTTCTTGCCCTCCCCAGAAAGCGCTAAAAATGAAGCGCATGGGCATGTCATCATTCAGATGTTTCCAAATGTATTGGAACTCGTATCGATGAAAACCGAAGAGGATGAAAATGAGGGCTATCGCAGAAAAGGTGCTGATTGCATGCAACCGGTACGCTCTTTTCCCTAAAGTCAATGATTGCGTCAGAAAAGAGATGACAGAAACAACCGAAGATGCAAAAGCGAGCGCAATGAGGAAGCGGCCGATGGTTGCAGCCCAAGTCCATTCCCCGATGTAGGCAATTTCCATTAAGAATTGGATTCCACGTCGTCCGATAACAGGACGTGGTTGTTTTCATTGTATTTGGACGGGCACTTCATGAGCATATCCGTCGCGTGAAATTCACCGGATTCCATGGTGCCGTATAAATCAATGGATTCGCTGTTTTCAAGTCCGGTTGGCTTGGCTTTTTTCAAGCGAACTTGGCGGATTATTCCAAAGGCATCTTCCATATGAAAGACGGTCATGGTGGGATCGATTTTGGGGTCATAAATGACAGGCTCTTCTCGAACCAACACTCCCGAAATCTTGCACTCGGCACCTTCCAGTTTTTCTGCCTCTACAAAGCCAACAGAACGACTCGTGGAAGTAAACGTTGCGATGAACGTCCCGACCAGTGATGCCACCAATAGCAAACTGATGATGTGTGTTTTTTTCATGGTAGGCCGCTCAAGAGGAGGTGTTATTCTTCGTGGATTTCAACTCCTTTTCCATGGACTTTAAACGGGCTTCAGCGCGCCACATCCAAAAACCTAAGCCAATGAGGATAATCGCAGCCACAGCAAGTACGACATAGGCCTTTCCAGAGCCAAAGAACAAGCCTTCTAAGGGGTGAGCTTCAAGTAAAAGTGACGTCATGGCAATAAGTCAAGTTTTCGGTTAATGCGCGTCATACGCAAGGTAAGGAGGTACATCCATGTTCCTAGAAGCATCCATCCGATGACCGCTGGGTAAAAGACCATACGCAAGGCATCATCCAGGTCATAGCTGTTGAATCCAGGGTTTCCACCTTTGCCAGGATGCAAGCTTTCGGAGAATCGAGGCAGCACCATGAGGAGAATGACCAATATGACAAAAGCGAATAAGTTGTAGACAGCGGCCAATCTTGCGCGCAACCGTTCATCATCAACGGCATTTCGCAAAACGAGGTAACCGGCATAAACAAGCACAGTCACCAATGCACCGTTCAACTGTGGGTCGTCTACCCACCATGCTCCCCATGTGAATCGAGCCCAAAAGCTGCCGGTTGCCAACCCCAATACTCCAAACCACATGCCCACACGTACACTGGCGAATGCCCGCATGTCCGCTTCCATGTTCCGGTTATTGGAAAGCTGGCCGATGGATGCTACGAATCCAATTCCCATGAGCAAGAACATGGTAAACCAAAGTGGTACATGCAGCATGAGATTGCGGATGGTCTCTACGATTTGGGGCTGATATGGGAAATGAAATGGCAAGTTGCTCCCAAATTCTTGAACCGCAGGTGTTGGAAGTTCGATGGATGCATCGACGAATCGATCGGACAAAAACAGCGCGTTTTCAAGCAACAATGTCCCATCGATCGGATGGTTGACCAAAACGTTCCAAGATTTGGAAGGGATGGAATAGGGCAAGTCAAGCCCGACCAATGCATGTGTCTCATCGGTGATTTCGAAAATCTCTAAAGCGGCTAATTGCCCCTTTGATTTCACGAAAATGCCCAAGGAATCAGAGTTTTCATCCCAATGGGTCCCAAAGCCGATGACTTCATAGACAGGCAAACTGCGCCCGACGATATCTGAATGCTGGACTTTTCCCTTGTCTTGAAATTCCAATAAACCTGGACCAAGAGGAACCAGAAGCGTCATGGAAAAGACATAAAGCAACAGCAGCACTCCCAAAGCTTTCCAAAAGGTATTTTTCATCCCAGATTAATCTCGCCAAAGGTAAGGGAATAGGATGTAGCCTAGGGTAGCGATACCCCCAGTTAAACCTGCCAAAAAAAGCAAGTGGTGGGCGGTATCTCCAAAAATGACTCCGCTCAAAATTTCCGATCCATAACGGGTCGAAATGAGAATGATGGGAATGATCAGCGGCAGCCCCAGCACTGCGGTCAAACTGAAGCCTGCTCCGGCACGAGAAGAGATGGCACTGAGCAAAGTGAGCAAAGATGCAAAAGCCACAGCGGTAAATTCCAACCCCAACAGAAACGACCATGAACGTGATCCCCCCAAATGCTCTGTCCCCAAGAACAAGGCAAAAGCGAAAAAGACCAAGAGGGCCAGTAAGCTCATAATCAAGACGTAATAAGCCATCCGGGCCAAGATCCAAATGCCCGGACGGAGGGTCGTTTTGAGATAGGAGCGCAGTTCGGGCGAGTCTTCTGCCCAAGGTTTGGCCACGGCATTGAAAGCCGAAAACATCAATACGACCCACGCAAGCGCATTCCAGATTTCAGCCGAAGCTCTACCACCCGCGACTTGGTAACAGGCATACACCGACGCCAGAGCGAAAAGAAACAGTCCGGCAATGCCATGTTTTTGACGGAATTCAACCCGAAAGGCATGCGTAGTGAGAAAGCGAAATTGGGTCCAAGCGTTATTTGGCATGGGCATCAGGTATTGACCAAATCCATCGGTTTTGCGATCACCTGAAACAGCCTAGCCATATTCCGAGCATCTTCGATGGCACGGTGTTGTGTTCCAGAATAAGCAAGCCCTTCCAATTCCAGGGCGCTTTTCAGGCCAATTTGGTTTTTGCTTCCTTTCCATTTGCTATAATGGTGTTGCAAGCATGCATGGTATCTCAACCACGGCATTTCAACCCTATGGAGTTTGCCATCACTGAGAAGTTGTCTTTTGTCAAACTCTCCCCAACTCATGAGAACCGTTCGGGCTTTGGTCGGGGCCATCCAATCTTCAAAGTCTTCAATCGCTTCGTCAAACAAGGGTGCATGTTGTATATCCGTCTGTATGATACTGGTCAATTCCGTGCAAAAAGGAGAAATTTTGGGATGAAGTTTGGGTCTGACAAATGCACAAAACTCATCGATGATTTCTAAAGACTCATTGACCTTGACTGCACCAATCTCAATCACCTCGACTTGCTTTGGCGCACGGCTTCGCCAGCAGGTGGCTTCCAAATCGTAGATGATAAAATGGCGATGGTCCATGAGGCGCAAAGATACATTGCTTGAAAAAAGCATTCTTTGCAAATTGCCAACGCAATCCAAGGAAACATGAACACTCCAAAAAACATTGTCATCTTATCGGGCGCAGGCATGAGCGCAGAGAGCGGTATTCCAACTTTTCGCGGAGCGGATGGACTGTGGGAAGGTCATCGAATTGAAGAGGTCGCAACTCCGGAGGCTTGGGAATCAAATCCGCAACTGGTATTGCAGTTCTACAACGAACGCCGACGCCATCTGATGGATGCTGACCCCAACAAGGGGCACCAAATTGTTGCGAATTGGCAGCGCCATGCTTCGGTTCATGTCATTACTCAAAATGTCGATGACTTGCATGAGCGGGCAGGTTCTTCACACGTATTGCATCTGCATGGAGAGTTGATGAAGGCAAGAAGTACTGGGCCAGGAGCGGAAGTTTACCCCGTGAATCAGTGGGAAATGACCCCAGAAGATCGGTGTCCGAGAGGATATCCGGTTCGTCCGCACATAGTCTGGTTTGGCGAAGCAGTGCCGATGATGGATGAAGCTTTGCCAATTGTCCGAACGGCAGATGCCATTGTTGTGATCGGAACATCCATGCAAGTCTATCCTGCTGCACAACTTGTGTTTGAAGCCCAACCGGGTGCTTCAGTCTATGTAATAGACCCTGCAGCGGAGAATTTGCCCGCGGGAATGGCTGAGCGCATTGCCATGGGCGGGGCAGATGGTTTGTCCAAACTCAACGAGCGCTGGTTTGGATGAACGCCTTGAATGGAGTTTCAATCGAGTCGGCGATTTCTCCATAGCGATGGAGCAATGACCTCAGAAGTTGTGGAAGGCAAGGACGGATGGATGGCCTTTTGCGCCATGCCAACGGCCAATGTGGCCAACGTTTCATCTGAAATGTCCAAGTCGCGATCCAAGGATTTAGGAGTGAAGTGCGTTTGTACAAATTGCGTGTCAAATTCCCCAGAGCGAAAGGCGGAGTGATCTAGAGCGAACCTCCCAAAATCTAAAGTGGTCTCAACCCCAGTGATTTCGTAGGCATCGATGGCTTGAAGACACCGTTCGATTGCTGTATCACGATCATGAGCATGGACCACCAATTTGGCCAACATCGGATCGTAGTAAATGGAAATTTCTTGCCCTTCTTCTACACCATCGTCCACTCGAATTCCAGGACCCGTGGGAGGGCGATATCTTGTTAGAATCCCGGTGTCCGGCAAAAACCCAGCAGCGGCATTTTCCGCATAGACACGGACTTCAATGGCATGTCCTCGAATGGACAAGTCTTGCTGGTTAAAAGACAAAGGATGCCCTTCCGCAATGCGGATTTGTTCGCGAACCAAGTCCACACCCGTGATGCATTCGGTCACTGGGTGCTCCACTTGCAAGCGCGTATTCATTTCTAAAAAGAAGAATTCTCGGTTGGCATTCAAAAGGAATTCAACGGTTCCTGCACCCACATAATCACAGCTTCGTGCCACTTCGAGAGCCGTTCGACCCATCGCTTCTCGCAAACTGGCATCCAAAACGGACGATGGTGCTTCTTCGATGACTTTCTGGTGGCGCCTCTGGATGCTGCACTCCCGTTCGAATAAGTGGACCATGTTGCCATGGCTGTCAGCAAGTACTTGAATTTCAATGTGCCGCGGTGAGGTGACAAACCTTTCCAAGAACACCGATCCATCACCAAAGGAATTTTTTGCTTCTGATACGGCTCGCTCAAAATGAGAGGGAAGCTCTTCCAGACTTTCGACAATGCGCATTCCTTTTCCACCTCCTCCTGCACTGGCTTTGATCAACAATGGGAAGCCGATGGATGATGCCAATTTCAAAGCCTGGGCTACATCCTCAATGGGGTGGTCGGTTCCAGGGACCAATGGAACATCAAACGGCTTGACTGCTTCTTTGGCGGCCAATTTAGATCCCATGATTTTCATGGCACGCTCCGAAGGTCCAATGAACACAATACCTGCTTCCCTCACAGCGGTGGAAAATTCGGCATTTTCAGATAAAAACCCATAGCCGGGATGAATGGCATCTGCTTGGGTGGTTTTCGCTGCTTCAATGATGCGCGATCCAATCAAATAACTTTCAGATGATGGTGCAGGTCCGATGCAAATGGCCTCGTCTGCAAAACGTGCAAACGGCGCATCTCCGTCTGCTTCTGAAAAAACGGCCACTGTTTGAATCCCCATTTCCTTGGCTGTTCGCATGATACGAAGAGCAATTTCTCCTCGATTCGCTACGAGAAGTTTTTGAATGGGACGGAGGTCTTTGGGATGGGACATGCAGTCAATTCAGAATCATCATCCAATGATTCTCTGAAAAAAAAAAGTGGGGCAAGCGATTCCTATCGCACCGCTACAACTGTCTACCCTTGCTGTCTTCCGACCCTGGGGGAGTTGACAGGAGCAAGTCGTAGGAGACTTGCCCCACACAAATATACCATCATTTTGATGCATGTGCTACCTTGCGGTCATGAATTTGAATGGACTTGTGTGGCAACAGGCCGCCGCTGGCGGAGGTTTGATTATTTTATTGCAATTGGGAGCGTATATCTGGGGCATCGATATGATGTTGAGTACGTGGGTTTCCGTCAGTGGGTTTTTACTCGTTGTATTTGCCATGGTACTGGGAACGGTAGCCGTACGTGCCAATGAAGAAGGATTTATATCCTTTGGAAGAGCCTTTTATCACGCATTGGCATCGGCGGCGGTCGCTTCATTAATGGGGACTGGATTTCAGATGTTCCTCACCTCAATTATTGATTCGGATCTAGCCGACAAATTGGCAGATGCTTCGATGGGCGAAATCGAAGAGAAAATGGGGGCTCTGGCCTCTCAATTGCCCGGAGGGTTGGATGAAATGAGAAATCAAGTCATCTGGGCTCTGAGTCCAAGTGGTCAAATGCTGAGTTGGTTGTTGGGTCTGATTTTTTGGGCGTTGGTGGCTTTGATTGTTGCGGCCATTTTGAAGAGAGAAAACCCGAATTCTTTGAACTTGGGTTGAATCCGCTGAATTAGAACCAGAAATCAAGCAGATGAATCAACGAACGAATGAGGCGATGGAGTCATTGGAGTTGAGCATTGTTATTCCATTGTACAATGAATCGGAGAGCTTAACCGAACTCAAGCAGTGGATTGATCGTGTGCTTTTGGATCGGTCTTATGAGGTGATTTTCATCGATGACGGAAGCAAGGATGATTCTTGGAGAGTCATTGAGGAATTGGTTGACTCCGATCCCAACAGGGTCATAGGCATTCGGTTTGCCCGCAACTATGGAAAAAGTGCAGCGCTGAGTGAAGGATTCAAGGCTGCTAACGGACGTGTGGTCGTGACGATGGATGGGGACTTACAGGACTCCCCAGACGAAATATTAGGTCTCCAACGCAAGATTATGGAAGACGGGTATGACCTCGTGAGCGGATGGAAGAAGAAGCGTCATGATCCGTTGTCTAAAACAATTCCAACCAAACTGTACAATTTGGCGACTCGCTGGGTTAGTGGGATCCACTTGCACGACTTCAATTGTGGGCTGAAAGCTTATCGCAGGGAGGTCGTTAAAGCCATTGAAGTTCAAGGGGAGATGCACCGATACATTCCGATTTTGGCTAAGGATGCGGGTTTTTCGAAAATTGGAGAACAAGTGGTAGCGCATCAGTCACGAAAATATGGCTCTTCAAAATTTGGTTTTGAGAGATTCATGAATGGCTTCTTGGATCTAATGACCATTGGTTTTATGTCTCGTTTTTCAAGGAAGCCTATGCACTTTTTTGGTGCTTTAGGAGCGACCATGTTTTTTCTGAGTTCCTTCGGGTTCCTCATGATTGGTGGTCAGAAGTTGTGGTTTTTGTACCACGGGATGCCAGCGAAAAACATCGCTGAACTTTCTGAATTCTACCTCTCCTTGGTGGGCATGGTGATGGGACTTCAGTTTTTCCTGACTGGATTTCTTGCTGAAATGACATCTCGCAATGATGCTCGGCGAAGCCAATACCAAATTGACAAAAGAATAGGCCGATCTCGTCAGGTAGACTGAGACCGGCCTTTCCCAATTGAGGGGCTCAAATTAGCGTGTGACGACGAATCGTCCAGCTGCTTGTTTATTTCCTTGCGTGCCTATGATTTGGTAGAGGCCAGTCGCCCATCCGTTGCAATCAAAGCGCCATGCAGAAGCCTCTTCTGAAGGCACAAATTGCCTGGATGAAATCAATTTCCCTGTGACATCGCGAATGTCGATGACGATAGGTAAATGCTGATCAAAACCAGATCCGTTGACATTGATGATTTCTTCCGTTGGATTCGGGTAAGGAGCAAATGCAATGGGCTCATCGAATAGAAAAGGTGCACCGCCGGTACCGGGATCTCCACCTTCTTCACAATCAACTCCAATGCCGACTTGAAGAGAAGCGGAGGTTCCGCTATCTAAGGAGGCTGTCAGGAGTGAATCGCCATCCATCCATACTTCGATCCACCCACCATTCCAGCCATCTGAATTCCCGTCAAACAAGGTGATGTCATAGCACCCATTGGCTAGGCATGCCGTGAAAATATAGACGCCGTTGTTGGCATATCCACCTCCAATTGCGATGGGAATTGAATCCGCGGATTGACCAATAGACCACCCCATGTTCAAGCCGTCTTCGAGGGTGACCGTTACAAACGTCACTTCATTGGTGGGGCAGAGAGGGAATTCGCACGATCCGTCATCGGTTGTGGCATTTGGATTGTAATTGTTCGCTCCAGCATCCATGCATCCTGCGATAGGATCGGGTGTGTCCGTGCATGAAGCCCCAATCCCAATGCTGTAGATAGCGATGTTTCCACTGGCCAATCCAAAGGTCTCAGTCATTCCTTCCCAAGAAAGAGTCAATACCGCACCATTCCAGCCGTCTCCAAAGGAATCCTCGAGAACAAGATCATAACAACCTGCGGGAACGCACCCGTCGAAAGTTTGTCCACTCAATACATCGAGTCCAGACCCTGGAAACCACATTTGGTCATCTTCTCCAATCAGGAACCAACTTGTTTCGTCTAGCCAGACTTCTCCGATCAAAACCCCGGTGACTTGAATGAATCCGGTGCAATCCAGGGGAAATATGCAGCTGCCGTTGTCCACTGTTGCATCAGGATTAAAATTGGTAGCCAATTCGTCCATGCAGCCATAGATCTCGCCACAAGGCCCCCCGATAGAAAAATCGAAACTTTCTTCCTGCACATTATCGTCCAGAGAGTCATAGGCAATCTGTACCCCACCACTGTTGATGTAGAAGTATCCGTTGTACCAGCCAGTTCCGTCACCATTGTTGCTCATGGTCGCCGTGTAGCAGGCATTCGGGTCAAGGCAAATATCCAGATTGAGGATTTGCATGTCGGAAAATCCTTGTTGGTCGAAAACCACATTGCCTTCAGAGTCTTCAATGGTCAACCCAACGGCAGCTCCATTGCTAAAGGTGCAGATATACAGGTTGCTGACCACACCACCATCTTCACATTCAAAGGGGAAATAGCAAGAGCCATCATCCTCTGTTGCCTGGCTGTTGTAATTGAATGCGTCAGGATCCGTGCAACCAAAAATCACAGGCTCACAATCGTCGACATTGATTCCAAGTCCAAACACCTCATATCCCGAATCGTTGGATAAGGTATACGTGGTGGTTTGGTCATTCCAGGTCACATCTATGCTGCCTTCGGTTCCATCCCATTGGTTGCTGTACACAAATAAGTTGTAACATCCGTCATCGAGACATCCCACCGTGGTCAAAATGCCTTCGTCGCTGACAAACTGCACAAAATCATTCCAATAAATTCCTTGCTCATCCGTCAGATAGAATGAAACACTGCCAAAAGGATCAGCTCCTCCTCCAGGCCAGAGGCTGTCACCGTTTGTAAATTCATATTCAAATACAATCTCCGTATTTCCTTCGCAATTGGGTGAGTAAATACACCCGGATTCAACCGTGGCTTCAGGGTTGTAATTCAA
>JAPKCA010000126.1 GCA_028823145.1 Flavobacteriales bacterium | reverse complement strand
TTTCAATCGCGCCTTGTCCGCTTTGGATATAAAGACCCTGTACGAGTACTAAAACCCAGAGAACTGAAGCCAGTTTTTTGGGTTTGGTTGACTCTGGATAATCCTCTAAAGCTGCGGTCCAATACGGCCTACACCATAATTGAAAACAACTTATTTCTTATCCGGGTCGTCAACCCAATTCACCTTTGAGGCGCCCACAGCCCCATCGATCTCTCCACGCATCGGGAGCAAAAGCCCGGCTCCATTAATTTTGTTCTTTGCACGTTTATCACCAGCATTCAGGCCCCATGTATGAACACCCCTGACGATGCCGTCCGGAGTCACTGCCGGACCACCCGAGTTTCCTCCAGCTGTGGGGCAATCATATTGGATAATACGCCCCAATTCATCATCATCCTTGATTTTGCCTATAGTACCGCTGTTGCTGTTCATTGTGAGTTGGTTTTTATCAAAGGCCCCTTCGATCGTGTCGTGACGCCACCTTTTCTTTGTTTGTTTTGTTTCTTCTTCGGTCCCTTTACCCGCTCTCTCCGAATCCCCTGGAAAACCAAGGACATAGATATCGCTTATTGTGGGCACATCATTGGAGGCGGATAACTTAAATGGCGTGCCGCCAGAGAATCCGATTGCCTTGAGTACTGCTACGTCAAAATTTTTGCTCACATGGATCAGTTCCGTTTCATATGATTTTCCATCAAATAAAACGTATATTTTCGGCGTAATACTTGTGTGCCCATTACGCAGCTTAAAGCGCCTGAGGATTTCGGGGTTTTCCTTCAAGAATTCCGAATCCTCAACGACGTGTCGGTTAGTCAAAATGTAGCCATCTGAAGTGATTAAAAACCCAGACCCATGCGCGGCAGGAGTCCTCATCCCATAGGTCCCATCCCCCCAATCTATAACCTCATTCTTTTTCTCCCAATCGGACAATGACTTCGCTTCCGGCAAGGTAAGATCAAAAAAATAATCAAACCAACGTTCAACGGTCTCTCCACCACTGACAATCTTAACCCCTGGCACCACACGGCAGACCATTTGCTTGACCGGCAGCGATGCCAAGTCTCTTCCTGGAGGAGGATTCCCAGGGACGTCGTCGCCTTCAGACTCAACGCCACCACCGCCGCCACCGCCACCACCCATGCTAAGTATCGTGCCGGTTACGGCAATCCCGACAACCAAGACCACAGAAAGGGCGACCAAGACGGGCTTCAGTTTGGAAGGCTTTTTGACATTCTTTTTTGGGCGGGGGCCGGAAACGACGGCTTGGCCGGGAACAGCTATGTTGGCATGGCATTTGGGGCAGGCGCTGTTACGCCCCGCGTACTCGGCGGGAACGACAATTTTTTTCATGCACGCGGGGCACATGAACCTGATGGGTGACAAGGTGCTCACTATATTTTCTCTACCTTATGAGACGATGGCCAACTTATCAAGTTTTCTCTTTTTTTTATTGTTAAATTTGCTGGAATAGTGTCGTCTCAGTTCAGCCTCCTATTGGCAGTTCGGACGCAGAAATGGGATTTTTCTCGAAGACAATTTTATGGGGTGTTTACGATTGCCAGACCGGAAATCTGGTGCAAATCGAGGAAGTGCCGTTTGTCATTGGGTCGGGCACTGATGCCGAATTGCCGCTGCCGGTGGCTGGGGAAGTTTATCCCCAGCATTGCGAAATTGACATTACCGAATCGGGGGAAGCCTCCCTGACGTCTCTTGACCCCAAGGCGACCGTTTTTATTAACGGTCAGCCCACCGGTTCGTTGCCATTGGAACAGGAAAAGGATTACCTGCTCCAAATTGGTCATTCCTTCCTGATCCTATCCGGCTCACCCAAATTGGAGCAATGGGCCAGTTCCTTTTCCCCGGACCAATGGGAGGCTATGGATACCGACGGGCAGCAATTGGAGGCCATGACCGCTGACATGCTCTCCCAGCAGGTTACGCAAGGCAACTTGCCCGCCAATGGATGGGTGACCTTTGGCGGAATAAAATGGGGGGATGCTGTCATGCCGTTATCGCGGCTGCTGGATACGCGTAAACCGGCTGATACCAGCGCATCCATGCTTCCGGAAATTCAGGATGACACCATCAAGATTCCCGACAAGGGGCAGTTTCACTGTCCCAGTTGTATGAAACGGTTCGAAGATGCGATGTGGGTCGCCACCCATGAGGATTTGCGACCGGATCCGGTCCTAAAGGAACAAGTGACAGGAGACGGTGGACGACTGATAACCTTCATCCGGTTTTTTGCCGATGCCAGCAACCTAATGCCAGACGGCACGGTCAAGGATGCCATGGGGAGCGTTTGCACTCAAATGGCCTGTCCTCATTGCCGCCTGCCCTTGCCGCCCGGTTATCTGTTAACTAAAAATGAAGTTATTTCGATGGTCGGTGATCAAGCATCGGGGAAATCTTATTTCCTGACCATCCTCACCAAACGGTTGCCCGAAGTACTCCTGAGAAATTTTTCCGTCAATTTCACGGACTTAGATCCTCAAGGGAACATTCCCATCAACACAATGGCGAACACACTTTTTAGCGGGGGAGGTTCCAAAAAAGCGCGCCTCATGAAGACCACGCTGGATGGGTTTATGTATCAGGATGTACATTATAATGGCACCAACCGGAAGATGCCAAGGCCATTCACTTTCTCGGTCAGTTCAGACAATTCGATTGGAACCGAAGGTCACTCTCTCACATTCTTTGATAATGCCGGGGAACATTTCCAACCGGGCATGGATACGGAGGATCGGCCCGGGGCAAAGCACGTTGGTGCTGCCTCGGGAATCATGTTCTTATTTGACCCCTTCAACTCCATTGACTTTCGCCGGATATTGGGAACCTGCTCGGACCCCCAGATGAACAAACAGGTGGAGGACAAGCACAAAACCATGCTGGATGAAATGTACGCGCGTATGCAAAAACGGCAAAACTTAAGCCATGGGCAGAAAGTAGACTCGCCATTGGCCGTGATAATCGGGAAGTACGATGCATGGACCCATCGGTATGGGCGGGAATTATTTGAAAATCCACTTGAAAAATGTGTGATTGACTATACCTTACCTTATGGAGAATGGGTTTTGGGCAGTGGCAATGACGCGCATATCCAGGTCGATCTCGACACCATCTCGCATCATCACGTCAAAATTTCACTCAATGAGGACGGGGTCATTCTCACTGATTTGGGAAGCAGCAATGGCACCTTTATTGATGGCATCCGGCTGCAGGCAAATGTTCCCACGCCAGTGGAACCGGAAATGAAAGTTAAAATGCACCAGTACACGATTGCCCTGAACAAAGTCGCCAATGCCGCGTCGCCTGACACACAGTACCAGCTCAAGTTGATCGAGCGCCTTGACTTGTTAGACCAAGGCATTATTGACGCCAATTCGGAGCGAATACGCTCCATCATGATGGAAATCAGCCCCGCGGTCATTGCCAGTGCTGAAAAAATCAGCCAACACGTCCGGTATTTTCCAGTCAGCTGTTTTGGCCACAATGCGGTCGGCGAGGCCAAGGGAGAAATCGGTCCTGACCCCAAACAGCTGGATCCTTACATGGTTGAGATGCCTGTCCTCTGGATGATGTCCCGGCTATTGCCAAGTTTCGTCCCCTCATCGGAACCACAGCCTGAGTACAATTAACAACCTGCCATGCCTTACGAACTAATATTCACAAGCGCCCCGCAAGGGGCCGGGATTGGCAAAAGTGGATATTGCACCGTAGCCCAAACCGAGGGCATGACCTCGGACATCACCTTGGCATTGGAGCAGACAGGCGTTTATCATCACGTTGCCGCCCCGGGTTCAGGCAGTAATCCGATGGTCTATTCGTACCGCATGCTGGATATCTCAGGCGATACGTTTCACGTCCTCTCCCAAATCCAGGATTCCGGCCTCGATTTTACCGGCCGCTCGAACTATCTGGCTCATCACCTGGTTTTCAACTCCCGTGAAATAAACAACCTACCCTCCCCGGCTGTCATCTTGAGACATTGGAATGGTTGGATTACCAACTGGGGTAACCAACAGCCCGGATTTTGGAAGCAAACTCGATTCACCACGGAAACCAATCTCAACCAACTGCCCCAGATGTTGGGGCCCGCCCAGTTTTGGAAGACCAAGACAGGGGCAGCCGCCAACGCAGCCGGCCTGATGGAATATGGAGCCAACCAGCCTATCTATTGGCAATGCAACCCGGGTGAAGAAGCTGAAATGGTTCAACTCTTCGCCGAGGCCCTTCAGCTGGCCGATCCCACCGGCCAATCCTTCGTCGAGGCATGGAACTACACCTTCACCACCTTCCTGCAACAGGGAGACCAGCCGCAACAATTCGTCTGGCGCGGAGTCATTCCCGGCACCCCCGCCTTTCAAACAGCTCAGTCGCCCCAGTTGCTTACTCAAATGCGCGATCCGGGCAATGCCCGATCCGAATTTGCCCGGACCGGCAAACCACAAGCATCAGTAGCTCAAGCAAGAGAAGAGACGGGGGGAGGCGCAACCGCCAAACGCCCAGCACTTTCCCTGAGGCGAACCCTGACCGGAGTACCCGGAGTACCGGAGGGAGCCCAGCCCGCAGGCCGCTCCACTGCCAGCCCCAAGCGCAAACGTGCTCTGAACAAATCCTCTTCAAACTCTTCGGGGCGGAGGAAGCTGGGCACCCCATCCCGGAAATGGGCACTCATTGGAGGGATCGTCATTGGAGTCTGCGTCCTGGCCGGCCTAATGATTGGCGGAATCAGCCTCTTAAGTTCAGATGATAAAAAATCGGGCGATACTGACATTGCCAAGAAAGAAGACCCCAAAGATAAAGGGAAAGGCGGAAACGGATCAGCCATAGCCGATGCACTCAAAACCAATGGAGATAGTGGTAAAGGAGATAGTGGTAAAGGAGATAGTGGTAAAGGAGATAGTGGTAAAGGAGATAGTG
>JAPKCA010000125.1 GCA_028823145.1 Flavobacteriales bacterium | reverse complement strand
CTCTTCAACGGCCGCTTCGGGCTCTGCTGCTACAGGAGTCTCTTCAACCGTCTCTTCAACGGCCGCTTCGGGCTCTGCAGGTTTTGGAGTTTCAACTTCTGCAGCTGCAGGAGTTTCTTCAACCGTTTCTTCGTTGGATGGGTTTTCTTGCTGTGGGGTCACCTCTTCGGCACCCTCTTCAGGCTTCTGGGTTTCTTCGCTCATGGCTTTCCCAGGGTATTTGTATTCTACGCCGGGACCTTGCGTAGAAGAATGAAAATTGAATCGCGTCCCAACGACTCTAAAAGCAGGCGCAAAAGTACAGTATTTCGCGTAAACTCAATAAGAAAGAGTTCAATTAATGATGATCAGTGGCTGGCCATGACCCGATTCAAAAACCACAATGTAGATTCCAGCGGCTTGATTCAGTTCAACCCAACCTGCCGAACTCCATTTGGAACACGGTTGCCCTGCTAAAGAGAACAAGCTCCCTGCCATTGAAAAGTGGACTTGGTTGTTCTGCGAAACTGGATTGGGATAAGGAGCTGAAACTGTTGGATTTGTAAGACTTTCAAAGATTTCTGTAGTCCCATTACTCGCGTCTGGTGTAGGCGTCTCGAAAACCACCCATGGAAGCTGATTGTCGTAAGCCCTTCCCCACGATAGGTCGACGTTCAAAGCAGGCACCCACAAGGAATCGGAAACGGTAAATCCATCAGGCGTTCGAAGAGCCAAATGCTCACCCATTCCATTCAATTTAAAATTCATGTGATTCCATCCCTGTTCGGAATCTTCATCGGCAAAAAGAAGAACAAAATCCCCAGGCTCAATCACTGTGGAGTCTGGAATCCCGATCGGCACCATCCATTTTTGAGGTGCATCTAATCGATCCGTCAAATAGTACCCCGCAATATCCACAGCGACTTGACCATGATTGTGCACTTCGACCCAATCCTCCCATTCGCCGGCGTCATCTGCGAAGACAGAGTCATTGTTGTTCATGACTTCATTCAAAACAATGGGAGCGCTTGGAATGATTTGCAGTGTATTGGTAACACGAGGTGTGGGTGATTCGAAAGCAATCCAATCGGGACTTCCATCAAGCACTCTTCCATAACTAAAATCAACCTCCAATGATCCATTCCAGCTGAGATTATTCACGGCACTTCCATCCTGAGCCAACAAAGTCAATTCGACATTTCCTGCATCAGGCTGTATAGCAAGGTGGTTTCCGCCTGCATCAGAATCACCATCCAACCAAAACACAATAAACCCATCACCACTCACGGTTGTTAGCCAAGGTTGATTCGCCGTTACAATGCTTTCGGCGCCATTGAGAGTGAAGGAGTAGCCTGCAAGATTGACTTGGAAATCATTCGGATTGAAAATCTCAACCCAAGCATCAAAATCTCCTTGCTCATCAAACAACGTGTTTTGATTTTCATCTTGAAACTCATTGATATACAGGACCGATGCAGGCAGTTGTGTATCGCTATTTGGGGCATCTGGAGTTGGGACATTGAAATACATCCAATCCAAGCATCCATCACATGAACGACCAAAACTGATGTCTTCCTGTTGGAGGCCGTACGTGATTGAATCAACGATGGTCGAGCCATCGGGTTCAACCAAAAACACCGTTTCCCCTTCCCCACTCAATTTGAAATCAGCATGGTCCTCACCTTGCTCCGGATCCTTGTCGCACCAAATCAATACGTGTCCACCAGGCAATATGGTCGTAATGCCCGGATTGGACACAGGGAACATCCACTTGTCCAACGAATCCAAATCATCGCTGAGATAATACCCAGCTAAATTGGTAATCCCCCCGCCGTTGTAAATTTCAACCCAGTCGTCGAATTCGAAAAAATCATCGTAAAGCCCATTTTGATTGCTCGCGTTGATTTCATTGATAACGAGAGTCTGGCTGTACAATACGCCAAGACTCATGAGGGCAATTGCACCCAAAAACATTGAGCGAAGAGGTGGTAAGAACATGATAAGTGAAATCAAGTATATATTCAGTTCAACACCTCAACTTCTGCAGTGGTAAAACCGTTGCTTTTGCAGATGGACAATGCCAAATTCGCGTCAACCAATGAGTGAAATGGCTCAGAATAATAGATGGTCACCCCTGATTGGCGAATAGTTCTCAACTTCACGTTATTGCCCAATCGCAATAGCCGGGCCACCTCACTTGAAGGCAGTTGGGACTGGAAGGACGCTACACGTATTCTGAATTTATTGTTTTTTCGATCGATCGGTTTGACTTCAACGCGCTCCCCAGCTGGATTTGGTTGCGAAGATGTTTCGTGGTCTTTTTTCGTCTGAACATGTTGAATAAAGGCGTCAGGAACAATTTTTCTCACGCTTTTCAAAGCCTTGACTGCCTCATCTCTTGATTGGAAACGCCCGTAACAGAATCGCCTCAACCCGTTGGATAAAGATTCCGTTTCAAAAACAGGAAGTCCCCCGAGCTCCGTTAAATCCGGTTCGCTTTGGAATGCCCCAATTTGGATTTGAAATTTCCACGTAGTTTCTGATTCCTCGACCTCTCTTAGCGCATCAGGCTCGTTCAAGTTGTCTGTAGGCGCAGCGATATCAGAACCATGAGAATCTAAATCAGCGCTCAGTGGAGATGGTTTCGCGCTTGCTTTGACTTCACTTACACGTTCTACGGCGTCCTGTCCAAACATGGCTTGCATTTCAGAAGCCATTCTCGAACGCATGGCTATGGCCCGACTCATCGAAGCCTGATAATCATCGGACTTCGGTTGATTTATGCGAATAAAGTCCAATTCTTCTTGGTACAGTTTTGCTTGATCAAGAAGCATCGAATTTCCAGCAACAAAAAGTTCGTATCCAGAATAATCACCTTCATTTAAATCAGAGCTCACATCTGACCCGAAACTCTTCCACCAATCTCCGGGTGACATCCGGGCTTCATCCGCCACGACATCCCTCTTATTCGCTCCTTCCGAAAAGGCATTCCAGGCCAAAGCTATTCCCCTCCTTCCATTCATAATCGACGCATCATTCGCCACGTTCTTTTTACTCTCCTCCATCAGTGCGCCACTCCTTAAAAACCATGATTGCGCTGGAGCCATATCCGGCAAATCATACACACCGAGCGATTGGACGTCTATGATGGAATCCGCCAATGAGCTCCATATGAAATTTTGAACCTCTACAACCCAATCACTGGATTCTGAACCTTCCGAAAGTGCGGAGGCCAATTGACGAAATGAGTTTGCGACATTGCCATCACGCATGCTCAATTGGACCAGATCGGATTTGAATTCTTGGATATCCACAGGAAGGGCATTCGAAACCCATCGTTCGAATGAGAGGTGAGCTTCAACCCGACGAACCAAGTCAATTGCTTGTTCCGATGCTCCTTGATAGGAATCCAACTGGTTGTTGACATATAGGTTGAGCGCAAGAGCCTCTTCGGTCTTGGTTGGATTGAGCCGCATTGAGCGATCAAGAGCCAAGGACCATTTTCGCCAGGTTTGGAATTGACGGCCAATCTCTGATTGAAGCTCCTTGGCTTCAACCGCCACAGAAGCCAACACAGGCTCTCCTATGCGACTCAGCGCTTCGTGAGCTCTCCATGTTTCACTCCCTGGAGCATCCCAGCAGGCCATTGCTTCCATTCTGTTCTGCAACAATACCGATTTGGACCTGAGCACTTGGACCGTTTCGACCTGCAATGCCTCTCCATCAGATACTTCAACACCCATCGATTGCAAACGAGCCAAAACCCATTCCGGGATTTCTAAGTCATTTCCAAAAACCTGATTGACTTTCAGCGAGTAGCCTGTATTCATCGCCTCACCTCTTTCCAATCCAGACTGAATTGTTGCTGCTTCTTCAGGGGTGATTTGTTCTAACCAAGCCCCATGAGATTGACGACCCAACATGGCCTGTGGTGTCCAAGCCAATTGGTCATATTCAACAAATCCTCCAGCCTCCATTGCCACCTGCATCTCTGCTTTCGAATTCATTGAAAGGACCAATGGTTCAGTAGCAAGTTGCGGACCATTAACAGCAGGCAAATCCACACTCAATTCTGAAACGACTCCGTCATCACCAGACCAGACCAATCGCATAGTTGTCGACTCACCAACAACCAAATTCAACGGTTTGGATACTTCGAGTCGGGTTTTCAAAATCGGCATTTCAAATCCTGATGCGAAAATTTCAAGCAGGCCCAAATTCGTTTCTTCTGCCCATTGAATTTGCATTGAAATGGGATCCGCGGCATCTTCAGAAACGGCAATGCGCCAAACCTCTCTACCTTCAAAGTCATTGTTTCTGTTGGTGGTCACCCATGCCGTTCCGGAATGCTCATCAGGCCAAAAGAGCCACTCATCAGAAGAGCTGTTGATTTCAAACGGCAATTGAGCAAACGATTCTTGATGGACGACATGCAGTCCATCCTTCGTGAATTGCCCTTCAACGCTAAATACATCAAACCCGCCCATCGATTCAGGTCGTGAACTGCTGAAATAAATTCGATCTGGCTTTTGACTTGGGTCATTTGAAGGGATACAAATCGGAGCGCAATCATCGTATGGGGAATTGATCGGTTCGTCTAATCGTTCTGGAATCCCACTTATGCCATTGCCATTTACGGTTACACGGTATACATCCAGCCCTGTGTCTCCATTCTTGCCATAACTTGAGTAAAAGGCAAATCGCGAATCCGACAACCAGTGCATTACGGGCTCATACCCTCTTTCTTTGTCCTCCTTTCCAATCAAATTTTCTGGAACCACCAACAATCTTCCACTTTCAATAGGCATTTGGTAGAGTCTGAAAAAATCGTCTGAATGACTTCCCATCGATTCCAGGATATCAACCTCCTTCATGGGACTATCAAGCGCAGATTGATTCAAGCATTGTTCATAAGCCAATTGAGCATCATTCCTCCAGTCTTCCTTTCCACCCGAAGCATTTAAGGCCATTTCATAATGCAGCTG
>JAPKCA010000028.1 GCA_028823145.1 Flavobacteriales bacterium | reverse complement strand
GAGGAGGGTGTTGTTGACGAAAACGGAGTTGGTGTAGGTCAAGTACCAGCCGTTGTTGTCTGGATATCCGCCGCCGAATCCCTGTTCGGGTGGGCTCGGGATGCGTACAACATTGAAAGGAGTTCCCCAGCGTGTTGTGAAGTTGGACAATACATACTCCATGTTGGCATTGATTTGTGGGCCATCGGCCACTCCAGCAGGATATTCGGCCACCAGCAAAGTGCTCTCGTCCAACAGCTTCATGTGCATGTCGATGTGGTGGATGCCATCGTAGGGCAGAGTCGGCATCTTGATGTATGTGTCCGTTCCGTGGTATGCAACCATGATGTCGTCGATTTCCGACTCGGTGTGATCGGGATAATCGGTCCACCACGTGCTTCCACCGTCATTCTCGTCCAAAACCAATTCAGAAGCGAACGCTGTTCCAAATCCATCGGACATCCAATTTCCACCCGTGTTCATGATGTTATCGGGTTCAGCCGTGGTGCTGTACAAATCCAATCCCATGGTTTCGGCCAAGACATCCGGGATGGCATCGTCATCTGGCCGTGGCCGATTGTAAATCCAATCCACCAAAACGCGGTCGTCATTCCAGTTGCCATAGACTGTATTGGCACCATAGTCCCGAATCCAGATGGTGTCGTATACCGTATCCACAATTTGAACATTGTCCAGTGTCAATGCGCCTCCACATGCTGTTCCTGTCAGGTAGCTTTCGACTTCGGAGGGATTGTCTGCGAAGATGATGACCAAGCATTCTTCTTTGGCTGCGGCTACAATTTGCTTCTGAATGCACGCAAAGGAGGTCCAAGAAATGGTCAATACTTCGACTTCTTCCCATTCTGCCGATGTCCGAAGGGCTTCTCCTGGAGGTGGGGTTTCGGTTCCCCGAGTTGCATGCTGCTCGAAGCCAACTCGCTCGATGTGGTTCCGTTCTTCCAGGGTGACGGCATTTGGCCAGCTTTGAGATTGCTGGGCAAACAAACTGATCGTTGGCAGCAGGAATATGATCCATGCGCCCAACCGGGAAAAGGGGTGTTTCATGATTTCATGCAAGTTGCCTACGAAGTTAACTCAAGGTCAATTGCTCCGCAAAAGGGATTGAAGCAGCACCGAATCAATCGTGTGTCCACCGTCGAAGCGGTGTGATTGATGTGCAATGCGATGTTCGTTGAGAAGTTGTGTGGTGTCATCGATTAAAGCGTCATCAAAAAAAGGGTCTTCTCCCCCCAAAGCGATGTCAACAGGGGACTGCCGTAGTGCTTCCACATCGTGATCCCAATTCAAGTCTGGAGGAAAGACACCGGACCAAAAGATGAATCGAGAAAAAGATTGTTGTCCCATGCATGCCCACCTTGCAGCTGTAGCAACGCCTTGTGAGAACCCCAAGAGGGCAGGTTGTTTCTCTCGCAGCTGCAAGTGTTCAGTGAGCGCATCCAGATATCTCACATAGTCCTGCATGTCCGAGATCCGATCTTCTTTCGTCATCCAAGAAGCACCGACTCGGCCAGAAGTGCTCGAGGTGTAAAACCGGTGCAAGCCTTCCGGTGCGATGATGGTCCAACCTGCATCTGCCAAATCAGCGAACCGGCGGAGAAAAAACGCAGGAAGTTGACCGTATCCATGCAGAGCAATCAAAATATGTTGTGCCTCCTCGATGTTCGGTCCCAGGGTATAGTAGCGGGCCGTTTTGGTTGCTTGAAAATGATGTTCGGTTGGATTCATGGTGCAACTTACCAGGCGATCAAGAGAGACGCTAATTCGCCTTGGTCAATCCAAAGCGAATCGACGGTTTCTGTCCACTCACCATTTCTGTTTACGGAATACGCGTAGGGAAGGTATCGATCGGCTTCAATCCAGCAGGATCGTGTGACATCGACATCTATCCCGGAATGATTTTCCCACGCATTGGAACACGTGGGGTAATCACCGGGGATATTGAGCGTGCGAAACGAAATCACATCATTTTCATCCAATGGATTGGCATTAATCAAACGGATAACCACTTCAGCGCTGGGCGTCATGTGGTGGCCAAGGGCAATGACTTCTTGCGCTAAAAAATCATCGGGATTGATCCAAACAGACCAGCTGAACCAAGCATTGCCAGACCCATGTAGTTGGTAGTCTAAGGCGTTGACCCGTTGGAAGGTCAGCGATGCATTTCCGCTGACGTCCGTTGACGCCTGTGTCACCGATTCATAATTTCCATTGAGTACGCCATTCGTCAGCACCCGCCGCTCCAATTCCAATTCGATTTCGGAAAGGGGGTCATCGGAGTAGTCGTGTCGGATGTTCACGTCGAGGCGCAAATTCCCTTCCGATTCAGGTCGGCATCCGCTCCAAAGGATTGCTCCAGTTGTGAAGCATATGAAGAGATAACGCATCATGTGATGACCTGCAATTTGGCGAATTTGAGGAGCAACTGCTTTTGACCGGAAGAAGGAAAAAAGACCGTGGCTTTTTGATTGGGAGCTTCTCCTTCAATCCGAATGACTTTGCCTTTGCCAAATCGTTCATGCATCACATTCGTCCCTTCTTGCATGGCCTCTTCTCGGTTGGCTTGAGGAGTTGCAGACGGTGATGCCGCATCATCCAAACGGGTGAGCGGTTTGCCCTCAACTGACTTTGGTGTGGGGGAGGATTTTGTTCCTTTAAATGGACTGGAAGTGGTTGTGGGCTGCCCTTTGTTGGATAACCGTTCAAACGCAGTTTGTGGACTGGAATTGCTGCTTGCCATGCTTTGCCATGCGTTGCGCGATGGTTCAAAGCCATCCCCTCCAGAAAAAGGCGTAGGCTTCGCTGATTGAGCCGATGGCATGATGACGCAGTCCGGGTTGATTTCGTCCAGAAAACGGCTCGGTTCGGCTTGAATCAATTGTCCCCACTTGTATCGGGTTAGGGCATAGCTCAGGGAACAGGACTTCTTGGCGCGTGTCAAGGCGACATAAAAAAGCCGTCGCTCTTCTTCCAAGTCAGCCCGAGATTGCATGGCCATTTGGCTGGGGAAAAGGTTTTCTTCCAATCCTACGATTTGGACGTGAGTGAATTCCAATCCTTTGGCAGCGTGAATGCTCATCAAACTGACTTTGTTGTTGTCGCCATCATCCTGATCTGCATCCGTCAATAATGCCACGTCCATGAGGAAATCCCCCAAAGTTGGAATGGCGTCGGGTTCATCTCGCCGCGCTTGCTCTACAAAGGACTTCATCCCATTGAGCAATTCTTGCAAGTTGTCATAGCGCGCTACACCTTCCGGTGTCTTGTCCTGATACAAGGTGTGCACCAATCCCGTGTGTTTGGCAATGTGCATGCCAAGGTCATGCGCGTCCTTGGTGTTCAATTCAGCGGCAAATCCTTTGACCATTGCAATGAAGTCCTTGACCTTTCGCAGGGCTGCACCTTGGATACTCGCGGGAGGCTCGAGCACATTTTCGACGAGATCCCAAATGGCCAATTCACGCTCAGTCGATTCGACCAACAATCGATCCATGGTGGTTTTCCCAATGCCTCTAGCTGGGTAGTTAATGACCCTCTTGAGCGCCTCATCGTCCCGGTGATTCGCCGTTAAACGAAAATAGGCAATCAAATCCTTGATTTCTTTGCGCTGATAGAAGGAGAGTCCTCCGTAAATCCGATAAGGAATGTTGAGTTTTCGGAGGCTTTCTTCAAAGGACCGCGATTGGGCATTTGTGCGATACAGGATGGCAAAGTTTTGCCAGTGACTCTGCTGTTGATTGTGGGTGTCAAAAATCCCAGAAGCAATCAGTTTTCCTTCTTCATGATCGCTGTAGCATCGGTGAACCTTGATTTTTTGTCCTTCTTCATTGTGCGTCCAAACCACTTTTTCGATTTGTTCCGTGTTTTTTGCAATCACGCTGTTGGCAGCATCGACGATGAAGCGGGTGGATCGATAATTCTGTTCGAGTTTGAACAGGTTAAAATCTGGATAGTCCTTTTTAAAGTTGAAGATGTTCTGGATGTTGGCTCCTCGGAATCCGTAGATGGATTGTGCGTCATCGCCTACAACGCATAGATTTTCCCTCATTGCAGCGAGCTGCTTGATGATGAGGTATTGAGCGAAGTTGGTGTCTTGGTACTCGTCTACTAAGATGAATTGAAACGTGTGTTGGTACTTCAGGAGGAGGTCTGGAAAGTCTCTGAGCAGCACGTTCATTTTGAATAATAAGTCATCAAAATCCATGGCCTGGGCCCGAAAACATCTGTTTTCATAGGCCTTGTAGATTTCCGCAATACGCGGTCTGCCCGCCTGAGCATCTTCTGACATGATCTCTGGGTGATCTGCATATCCGGCAGCATCAATCAGGTTGTTTTTAGCGTTGGAAATGCGCCCTTGTACGCTAGCGGGTTTGTACACCTTGTCATCTAGGCCCAGGCCTTTGATGATGTCCTTGATCAGTGCCCGGCTATCTGCCGTGTCATAGATGGTAAAATTCCGTGGGTAGTTTATGCGTTCGCATTCTATTCGCAAAATCCGAGCGAAAATGCTGTGGAAAGTACCCATCCAGATATTGCGAGCTTCCCCATCACCGATGACTTGGGCGATGCGCTCTTTCATCTCCCGCGCAGCCTTATTCGTAAAGGTCAACGCTAGGATGGAGAATGCGTCGACCCCTTTCGAAATAAGGTGTGCGATGCGATAAGTGAGTACGCGAGTTTTCCCTGACCCAGCGCCTGCAATGACCATCATCGGACCTTCCACATGGCATGCCGCGACACGCTGCGCCTCATTGAGTTCTTTCAAAAATTCCACCTTTCGAAGGTAAGAAGCGAGGCCTTTGGATAAGACCGGGAGTCAAGGACTTTGTAATTTGTGAAAAACTCGTAGAATTCCGTCCCGCTCCAATGGTGCATGAACCTCTGATTCAGGGGGCGTTAAGACTTGAATTAATGGGTGATAGGTGCCTATTCATGCACATGCTTGAAAAAAGGAGGCTTTGCCCATTGCTTTTAATCGATAATCTGCTACTTTTGCACCCCCTTTATTGTGGGGAAATAGTTATTGTCCACACGTAATCTGATAGACAGGTCGAATGCCTACCATCCAGCAGCTCATCCGAAAAGGACGCATTACAAAAAGCCAAGCGAGCAAATCTGCCGCCTTGGATTCGTGCCCACAGCGGCGCGGTGTATGTGTCCGTGTATATACTACCACGCCTAAGAAGCCTAACTCAGCTATGCGTAAAGTTGCCCGTGTGCGCTTGACGAATGGAAACGAAGTGAATGCTTACATAGGGGGTGAAGGTCACAACTTGCAAGAGCACAGCATCGTGTTGGTTCGCGGAGGACGTGTGAAGGATTAGCCGGGTGTTCGCTATCACATTGTGCGTGGTGCGTTGGATACCGCAGGTGTTGAGGGACGATCTCAGCGCCGTTCGAAGTATGGAACTAAGCGGCCTAAAGCCAAGAAGTAATCGATTATGAGAAGGAGAGTAGCCAAAAAGCATTTGATTCTGCCGGATCCACGATTCGACAGTGTACTCGTTACGAGCTTCGTCAACAATTTGATGTTGGACGGAAAGAAGAGTGTCGCGTTTGAAATCTTCTACAAGGCCATGGATCGCGTTCAAGAGCGCACAGAGGAGAATTGCCTCGAAGTATTCCAGCGTGCTTTGGATAACGTTACTCCAGGCGTTGAGGTGCGAAGCCGTCGTGTGGGCGGTGCCACGTTCCAGATACCGCAACCTATTCGTGATTCACGGAAGCTGAGCCTTGCTATGAAGTGGTTAATCAGTTTCGCTCGCAAGCGGAATGAGAAGTCCATGGCAGAGCGTTTGTCAGCAGAAGTGATTGCAGCAGCAAAAGAAGAGGGTGCAACTTTCAAAAAGAAAGAGGATACACACCGCATGGCTGAGGCGAACAAGGCATTTTCTCATTTCCGTTTCTGATTCTTTATTCGAATTGACTACGCCTTAAGATCATGGCTAAAAGAGACCTCAACTATACACGGAACATCGGCATCATGGCTCACGTCGATGCTGGTAAGACGACCACGACTGAACGTATTCTGTACTATACGGGTATTTCTCATAAAATTGGAGAGGTGCACGATGGAGCGGCCACGATGGACTGGATGGATCAAGAGCAGGAGCGGGGCATTACCATTACATCTGCGGCAACTACGTGTTTCTGGGACTTTAATGATGAGCAGTATCGGATCAATATCATTGATACTCCTGGACACGTTGACTTTACGGTTGAGGTTGAGCGTTCATTGCGCGTGCTCGATGGTGCTGTCGCCTTGTTTTGTGCTGTATCAGGTGTAGAGCCTCAGTCGGAAACGAACTGGGGACTTGCTGACAAGTACAAGGTGCCACGGATTGGATTCATCAACAAGATGGACCGTTCCGGAGCAGACTTTTTCAACGTTGTTGGCATGATCAAGGATATGTTGGGTGCACGTCCAGTGCCTTTGCAAATTCCTATCGGAGCAGAAGACGACTTTAAAGGCGTTGTTGATTTGGTCAAGAACAAAGCTTTTGTTTGGAACGAAGACGATATGGGAATGACTTGGAATGAAGTTCCAATTCCTGAAGATTTGTTGGATGTCGCCGAAGAATACCGCGGTTTGCTCATTGAAGCGGCTGCCGAGCAGAACGATGTTCTGATGGAGAAGTACTTTGAGGATCCGAATAGCTTGACCGAGGATGAGATCATGGATGCAATCCGTAAGGCGACTATCGGTATGCAGATCACTCCATTGTTGTGTGGCTCAGCATTTAAGAATAAGGGTGTTCAGACGATGTTGGATGCAGTGATGCAATATTTGCCGTCTCCGTACGATGTGGATGCGATTATTGGTTCTGATGTGGATGATGAGGAAGTTAAGATTGAGCGGAAGCCTGATCCAGCTGAACCTTTCGCCGGATTGGCCTTCAAGATTGCTACGGATCCGTTTGTAGGCCGTTTGTGTTTTGTTCGTGCGTATTCTGGTCGCTTGCCGGCTGGTTCATATGTCATCAATACGCGTTCTGGTAAGAAAGAGCGGATTTCTCGAATTTTCCAGATGCACTCCAACAAGCAGAATCCAATTCCAGAATTGGAAGCAGGAGATATCGGAGCGGTTGTGGGATTTAAGGACATCAAGACAGGCGATACGCTTTGCTCAGAAGGCGCTCCATTGATTTTGGAGAGCATGTCGTTCCCTGAACCTGTTATTGGAGTTGCTATTGAGCCTAAGTCTCAGGTCGACTTGGATAAGTTGAGCAACGGATTGGCAAAACTTTCAGAAGAGGATCCAACCTTCCGTGTTAAAACAGATGAAGAGACTGGTCAAACGGTCATCTCAGGAATGGGTGAATTGCACTTGGAAGTTTTGGTTGAGCGTCTGCGTCGTGAATTCAATGTCGAATGCAACCAGGGAGCACCTCAAGTCAACTACAAGGAAGCCATTTTTGGTGAAACTCGTCATCGTGAGGTATACAAGAAGCAATCAGGTGGTCGCGGTAAATTCGCTGACATCATTGTAAATATTGGCCCATCACCAACACCAGAGATCGCTGGTTTGATCTTTAAGAATTCGGTGAAAGGTGGAAACGTGCCGAAGGAATTTGTTCCTTCTGTTCAGAAGGGCTTTGAAGAAGGCATGAAGAACGGTGTGTTGGCTGGCTACCAAATGGACAGCATGGCTGTGGAGTTGTTGGATGGAGGTTTCCATGCCGTTGACTCGGATCAATTGTCATTTGAATTGGCAGCCAAAATGGCTTATCGTCACGCGATCAAGTTGTGCCAGCCACGTATTCTCGAACCGATGATGCAGTTGGAAGTCGTAACGCCTGATGAGAACATGGGGGATGTCATCGGTGATCTCAATAAGCGTCGTGCTTTGATTGAAGGTACGGGTGAACGATCAGGAAAGACCATCGTCAATGCCAAGGTGCCTCTGTCAGAAATGTTCGGTTATGTGACGGACTTGCGTACGCTGACTTCAGGTCGGGCGACGTCTTCGATGTCGTTTAGCCATTACTCGGCGGCACCAAATAGTGTTCAGGAAAAAGTCATAGCTGAGGCTCAAGGCTAAAGCACATTCAAATAATCATGACTCAGAAAATCCGCATAAAACTCAAGTCTTACGATCACAACCTGGTCGATAAGTCTGCCGAGAAAATCGTAAAAACGGTCAAGACGACCGGTGCTGTCATCAGCGGTCCTGTACCGTTGCCAACGCACCAGCGCATCTATACTGTATTGCGTTCACCGCACGTCAATAAGAAGTCTCGTGAACAATTTGAATTGAATGCTTACAAGCGTTTGATTGATATCTATAGCTCTTCTTCGAAGACAGTGGATGCACTCATGCGTTTGGAATTGCCCAGTGGAGTAGAAGTAGAAATCAAGGTCTGACAGAAACTCTGTTAAGTACCACTAAGTAATAAACAAGATCATGCCCGGACTCATAGGGAAGAAAATCGGTATGACCAGCATCTACAGTGCCGCTGGGAAGAATATTCCATGCACAATCTTAGAAGTTGGTCCTTGCGTAGTTACGCAAGTTCGTACCCTGGAGAAGGATGGCTATGAAGCTGTTCAACTCGGATTTGGTGAGCGCTCTGAAAAGCGCACGTCAAAGGCCATGCAAGGCCACTTTAAACGCGCTGGGGTAGCCCTGAAGCGCAAGCTGGTTGAATTCCGCGGCTTCGCTAAGGAAATGAATGCTGGTGACGAAGTGAAAGTTGAAGATATTTTTAACGAAGGAGAATTCGTCTCGATATATGGCACCTCAAAGGGAAAGGGTTTCCAAGGGGTTGTCAAGCGTCATGGGTTTGCTGGTGTAGGTCAAGCGACACACGGTCAGCATAATCGTCTTCGTGCACCGGGTTCAATCGGTGCGGCATCGACACCAGCTCGTGTTTTCAAGGGTATGCGCATGGGAGGCCAAATGGGCAATGTGCGTGTAACCATTGAGAACTTGGAAGTGGTGAAAGTCATGCCAGAAGATGGTGTTTTGGTCGTGAAAGGAGCGGTTCCTGGTCACAAGGGAGCAACTGTTGTTATCCGTAAACCTGAAGCGTAATGAAACTCAACGTATACAACTCCAGCGGTTCTAAGACAGACAAGTCTGTCACATTGAGCAAAGCGGTATTCGGAATAGAGCCGAATGACCATGCCATCTACTTGGATGTTAAGCGCTATCGTGCTGCTCAACGTCAAGGAACGCATGATACACTTCATCGTGGTTTGGTTTCGGGTTCAACTCGGAAAATCAAGAAGCAGAAAGGAACAGGTACAGCACGTGCTGGTTCTATCAAGAATCCATTGTTTCGTGGCGGAGGAACCACTTTTGGACCTGAGCCGCGTGATTACACGCAGAAGCTGAATCATAAGGTGAAGCAACTCGCTCGCCGAAGTGCGCTTAGCTATAAAGCGAAAGAGAAGGCCATTAAGGTGGTTGATGGAATGCAAATGGATGCTCCCAAGACTCAGACCTTTATGGGCATGATGAAAGGATTGGAAGTAGCGGATCAGAAGACGTTGGTTGTGCTTTCTAGCCCAAACAACGCGGTCTACCTGAGCAGCCGTAACTCATCTAAGCACCGTGTAATGGTGGCGAGTGACTTGAGCACTTATGATATTTTGAATTGCAATACCCTCATCTTGGTGGACGATGCCCACAAGGTGATTGAAGGACTGCTCAAATAATTCTGGTCATGCAGCAAATTTTAATTAAGCCACTCATCACGGAAAAGATGACCGCCGACACGGAGAAGAACAACGCCTACGGGTTTGTTGTTGCAGATCGTGCGAACAAGGTGGAGATCAAGAAGGCCGTTGAGAAGGAATACGGTGTTAACGTGACTTCTGTTCGTACAGTACGTGTGGACGGTAAATCGCGTCAGCGATTCACGAAGACGGGTGTGATCAAAGGTCGCACTGTTGGATATAAGAAAGCCTTAGTCAGCATTGCTGAAGGCGAAATGATTGACTTCTACGAGAATATCTGAGGACATGGCACTGCGTAAATTCAACCCTATTACCCCCGGCATGCGCCACAAGGTGTTGTCGAAATTCGACGACCTTACTGCGGATAAGCCACACAAGCCATTGTTGCGCTCGATTAAAAAATCGGGTGGACGTAATTCAGATGGTAAAATGACGATGCGCTACCGTGGAGGTGGTCACAAGCGTCGTTATCGTTTGATCGACTTCTCTCGTGACAAGCACATGGAAGCAACAGTCTTGACT
Source organism: Flavobacteriales bacterium (assembly GCA_028823145.1). Taxonomy (GTDB): domain Bacteria; phylum Bacteroidota; class Bacteroidia; order Flavobacteriales_D; family Sanyastnellaceae; genus UA16. The sequence continues at coordinate 12,683 of JAPKCA010000028.1, read as the reverse complement.
GTTGAATACGATCCAAACCGCACTTCACGCATTTGTTTGGTGGAATACACAGACGGAGAGAAGCGATACATTGTTGCTCCTCAAGGTCTGATTCCAGGCATGACGATCCACAGCGGAAAGGATGCTACTCCTAATGTAGGACACGCGATGTATTTGAGTGATATTCCATTGGGAACGACCATTCATAACATCGAGTTGTATCCAGGAAAAGGAGCGTGCATTGCACGAAGTGCTGGTTCTTCTGCTCAACTGAATGCCCGTGATGGCAAGTACGCCATTATCAAGTTGCCTAGCGGTGAGACCCGCATGATTCTGGTCACTTGTATGGCGGTCATTGGATCGGTAAGCAATTCTGAGCACAGTCTCCAGGTATCTGGAAAGGCAGGTCGTTCACGTTGGTTGGGCCGTCGTCCACGTGTACGTGGTGTCGTAATGAACCCAGTCGATCACCCAATGGGTGGTGGTGAAGGAAAGTCGTCCGGTGGACATCCGCGTTCACGTAACGGAATACCTTCGAAGGGATACAAGACGCGTAACCCGCGCAAGAGCAGTTCCAAGTATATCATTGAACGTCGGAAGAAGTAATCGCCATGGCTCGTTCACTCAAGAAACCCCCATTCGTACACTACAAGCTGGTTCAGCGTGTTGATGCCTTGCAGGCATCTGGCAAGAAGACTGTGATCAAGACCTGGTCTCGTGCTAGCACGATTACTCCAGACTTTGTAGGATTAACCATTGCTGTGCATAACGGCCGCCAGTTCATACCTGTATATGTTACAGAGAACATGGTCGGACACAAGCTTGGAGAATTTTCACCCACTCGTACTTTCCGTGGTCACGCGGATAAGAAGGATAAGAAGCGCTAATCGTCATGGGAAAACGTAAAAGACTCGCTGCAGAAGCGCGTAAAGAAGGGTTGAAGAGCATCGCGATAGCGAAGCTGAACAACTGCCCGACATCTCCTCGGAAGATGCGTTTAGTCGCTGACACGGTTCGTGGAAAGGACGTATTCCAGGCATTGAACATTTTGAAGTTCAGCCCACAGGATGCATCGAATCGATTGGAAAAACTTCTCCGTTCGGCGATTGCCAACTGGGAATCGAAGAACGCTGGATCTCGTCCTGAAGAATCAGATTTGATTGTTCGCGAAGTGAAAGTAGATAGTGCTCGTATGCTGAAGCGTTTGCAAACAGCTCCTCAAGGTCGTGCGCACCGAATTCGGAAGCGTAGCAACCACGTAACCATCATTGTAGACTCCGTCAAAAACTGATATATGGGACAGAAAACTAACCCAATCGGCAATCGCCTTGGTTTCATCCGCGGATGGGACTCAAATTGGTACGGAGGAAACGACTACAAGGATAAACTGGTCGAAGACGAGCGGATCCGTGAGTACTTGTTGGCGCGCTTGCGTAAAGCGAGTGTTTCTAACATTATCATTGAGCGCACCTTGAAGTTGGTCACGGTTACCGTGAAGTCAGCTCGCCCAGGAGTGATCATTGGTAAGGGAGGACAAGAGGTAGATAAGCTTCGTGAAGAGTTAAAGAAATTAACGGGCAAGGAAGTTCAAATCAACATCTTTGAGATCAAGCGTCCTGAATTGGATGCGAAGTTGGTTGCAGAGAGTGTTGCTCGCCAGATCGAGGCTCGTATTTCACACCGTCGAGCCATCAAGATGGCCATTGCAGCGACCATGCGTTTGGGTGCCGAAGGCATCAAAATCAATATTGCAGGTCGTGTAAACGGTGCGGAGATTGCTCGTTCTGAGTCTTACAAAGAGGGACGCATTCCATTGCACACATTTAGAGCTGACATCGACTATGCGTTGATGGAAGCACACACCACCTACGGTCGAATTGGCATTAAGTGCTGGATTTGCCGTGGTGAGATTTATGGAAAGGTGGATTTGTCACCTGTTCCAGCTCAAAAACCGTCGAACGAGCGTCGTCCAGCGAACGCGAGCCGCCAAGGAGGTGGAGCACGTCGCCGGCCCCGTAACTGATAGAATCTTAGGTTATGCTACAGCCAAAAAGAACCAAATACCGGAAAATGCAGAAGGGACGCGTGCGCGGAATAGCGCAACGTGGAATCACCATTGCATACGGATCGTTCGGGATCAAAACCCTTGAAGTGGGTTTTATTTCGTCTCGTCAAATTGAAGCTTCTCGTATCGCGATTAACCGTTACATGAAGCGTGAAGGTCAAGTGTGGATTCGCATTTTTCCTGACAAACCTATTACATCAAAGCCTGCAGAGGTTCGGATGGGTAAGGGTAAGGGTGCTCCTAGCCACTGGGTAGCTCCTGTACGTCCTGGACGCGTCATGTTTGAAGTGGATGGTGTCCCTATGGATACCGCAATGGAAGCCTTGCGGCTTGGAGCTCAAAAGCTCCCAGTAAAATGCAAGTTTGTTGTACGACCTGATTATGCACACTCATGATTGAGATGACTGAGATACGGCAATTATCCGCCACCGATTTGGTAGAGCGGATTGAGGTGGAGCGTGAAGCTCTAGCTAAGCTTCGATTCAACCACACTGTGGCTGGATTGGAGTCTACCACTGCCTTGAAAAATATGAAGCGTGACTTAGCACGTCTGCTCACAGAATTGAATGCACGTAACAAAGGGAACGCATGAGCACTGAAACGACGACTACAACAGAGAGGAATCTGCGTAAAGAGCGGATCGGTATTGTGACTTCCAATGCAATGAATAAGAGCATTGTGGTTGCAGTTGAGCGCAAGGAGATGCACCCTAAGTATGGCAAGTTTGTCAAGAAGACGAGCAAATTCATGGCGCATGACGAAAGTGAAACGGGTAACGTGGGCGACACTGTTCGCATCATGGAGACTCGTCCATTGAGCAAGCGTAAGTGCTGGCGCTTGATGGAAGTGATTGAACGGGCGAAGTAATGCGCTGCTGCAATTAAACGAGAAAGGAATTAAAGATGATACAGCAAGAATCCCGTATGAAAGTGGCTGACAACAGCGGAGCAAAGGAAGTCCTTTGTATTCGAGTGTTGGGAGGTACTCGCCGACGATATGCCAGTATTGGCGACACCGTCGTGGTCACGGTAAAACACGCTGCCCCGAATGGAGGTATTAAAAAGGGCGCAGTTTCAAAGGGAGTAGTAGTGCGTACACGTAAGGCGGTGCGTCGTTCCGATGGATCTTACATCCGTTTCGATGACAACGCAATTGTGTTGCTCAATGCAAACGGAGAGATGCGCGGCACACGAATTTTCGGTCCTGTTGCGCGTGAATTGCGCGAGAAGGATTTCATGAAGATTGTTTCACTTGCCCCTGAGGTACTTTAATCCAATAGCTATGTTTAAACGATACAAAGTCAAAAAGGGCGATACTGTGAAGGTCATTGCTGGAGGAAGTAAGGGCAAGGAAGGGAAGATCATTTTGGTGGACCGCAGGAAGGATCGTGTCATCGTCGAAGGGGCGAACATGGTCAAGAAGCACGTCAAGCCAGGACCATCCAACCCACAAGGAGGCATTGAGTCAGCAGAATCGGGCATTCACATTTCGAATGTGATGGTCATCGATGCAGCTGGCAATGCCAGCCGGTTAGGTCGTCGTCGTGGAGATGATGGCAAACTGGTTCGTTTTTCTAAGAAAACCAATGAGGAGCTGAAGTGATGACATACATCCCCCGACTCCATACTCAGTATACTGAGGAAATTGTACCGAACATGCTTAAGCAGTTCGAGTACAAGTCCGTGATGCAAGTTCCAAACATCACGAAGATCTGTCTGAACCAAGGTTTGGGAAAGGCGATAGCTGACAAGAAAATTATCGAACAAGCAATCGATGAGATGTCGCGGATCGCTGGTCAAAAGGCGGTTCAGACTCTTTCAACGAAAGACGTTTCGAACTTTAAATTACGTAAAGGCATGCCCATCGGTGCGCGTGTGACATTGCGTCGTGAGAAGATGTACGAATTCCTCGATCGCTTGATCGCTGTTTCGTTGCCTCGAACACGTGATTTCCAAGGAATCCGCACCAAGGGCTTTGATGGCCGCGGCAACTTTACTTTCGGAGTGAAGGAGCAGGTGATTTTCCCGGAGATCAGTTTAGATGAGGTCAAGTATTTCAATGGCATGGATATCACCATTGTCACGAACGCGAAAACGGACGAAGATGCACAAGCCCTCTTAGAAGGATTCGGATTCCCTTTCAAAAAGAATTAAGATGGCTAAGGAATCAATGAAAGCGCGCGAGCGCAAGCGGGCCAGAATGGTCGCGAAGTATGCAGATAAGCGCGCTGCGCTTAAAGCTGCAGGTGATTGGGAAGGTTTGCAAAAATTACCGCCCAACAGCGCTGCAGTTCGTATGCACAACCGTTGTCAGATTACAGGGCGCCCACGCGGCTATATGCGCCAGTTCGGCATTTCTCGGGTTTTATTCCGGAAAATGGCGTTGTCTGGAAAGATCCCAGGTGTTAAAAAGGCTAGCTGGTAAACCACGATTAGAAACATCATGTATACTGATCCAATAGCAGATTATTTGACCCGCATCCGAAATGCTCAGATGGCGGGACACAAGGTCGTGGAGATTCCGGCCTCAAACATAAAGAAGGAAATGACCCGCATCTTGTTTGACAAGGGGTACATCCTAAACTTCAAGTTTGTGGATGAAGGTTACCAAGGCACCATCAAGATTGCCTTGCGTTACGATAGTAAGTCGAAGCGTCCAGCCATTTCAGAATTGAAGCGTGTATCAACACCGGGATTGCGTCGTTATGCTGGTCCGGCGGACTTGCCTCGCGTTTTGAACGGTTTGGGTGTGTGCATCGTCTCTACCTCCAAAGGTCTTATGACTGATAAGGAGGCCCGTAAGATGAACATCGGAGGGGAGTTGATTTGTACAGTTTATTGAAAGAAGAAAACGGAACATCATCATGTCACGTATAGGAAAAGCACCCATTACAGTCCCCAGTGGCGTCACTCTCTCGATTGAGGGTGCGACGGTTACCGTGAAGGGTCCAAAAGGGGAATTGAAAGAAGTTATCGATCCAGAGATCACGATGGATTATCAAGACAATGTTTTGACTTTCGATCGTCCATCGGATCACAAGGACCATCGTTCGAAGCATGGATTGTATCGTTCGCTCGTCAACAACATGATTGTTGGTGTCACCGAAGGATATGCCATTTCATTGGAATTGATTGGTGTTGGTTTCCGTGCAAGTTCTCAAGGACAGCAGTTGACCTTGGCATTGGGGTATAGTCATCCTATCGTCATGATGCTGCCAGCGGAGATTAAGCTGGAAGCGGATACCAAGAAAGGTGCAAATCCATATGTGAAGTTGTCATCGCATGACAAACAGCTGATTGGAACGGTTGCTGCTAAAATCCGTTCACTTCGGAAGCCTGAGCCGTACAAAGGAAAAGGTATCCGTTACATGGGTGAACAAGTTCGTCGTAAGGCTGGTAAGACGGCTGCGAAATAATCGAATCAAATGGGAACGAAAAAAACATTCGCTCGAAGTCGCGTCAAGCGACGCGTTCGGGGAAAGATCCAAGGAACTGCTGAACGTCCGAGATTATCGGTCTTCCGTAGTAACAAGCAGATTTATGCTCAAGTCATTGATGACCTTTCAGGTCAGACATTGGCGGCTGCAGGTTCGCTTGGAGGATCAGAGACCCCAACGGGTCCAAAACTGGAACAAGCTTCGGCTGTTGGAAAGTTGATTGCTGAGAAAGCAATGGCTGCGGGAATCGAGTCTGTTGTGTTTGATCGCAATGGTTACTTGTATCACGGTCGCATTAAGACATTGGCTGAGGCCGCCCGAGAAGGAGGGCTTAAATTCTAAGGAAAGATGGAACAACGTCAACAACGTAAAGGGCGCGATCAGCAGCAGCAATCGCGTACAGGCGATCCCGATTTGAAGGAGCGTTTGGTTGGGATCAACCGAGTAGCGAAGACCACCAAAGGGGGTCGTACGTTTAGCTTTAGCTCGATCATGGTCGTCGGTGATGAGAAGGGTCGTGTGGGACATGGTCTTGGAAAAAGCCGTGAAGTCGCTACAGCCATTCAGAAAGGAATCGAGGATGCCAAGAAGAGCATGATTGAAGTTCCGATCATCAAGGGAACGATTCCTCATGCCCAGGAAATGAAATTTGCAGGTGCTCATGTCATGATTCGTCCGGCCTCTCCTGGTACAGGCGTAATCGCGGGAGGAGCAATGCGTGCGGTATTGGAAAGCGCAGGCATCAAGGATGTTCTGGCAAAGTCATTGGGTTCAAGCAATCCACACAATGTCGTCAAGGCTACATTCAATGCGCTTCAAGCATTGCGTAGCGCGAAGGACGTGGCGGATTTGCGCGGCATCTCAGTTCACAAAGTATTCAACGGTTAATAGTAAGCACCATGGGAAAAGTTATCGTCACCCAAGTTCGGAGCGCTATCAATCGTCCGAAACGCCAAAAAGCGACCATTCAGGCGCTTGGTATTAAGAAATTACACAACCCCGTCGAGCACGAGGCGACACCGCAGATCATGGGAATGATCCGCAAAGTGTCCCACCTTGTTAAGTTCGAAGAGGTTTAATCATTATAAACCAGCATATCCCATGAATCTCAGTAATCTGCAATCTGCAGCTGGATCGCGGAAGCAGCGCAAGCGAGTTGGACGTGGAGAAGGATCCGGTCACGGAGGAACTTCAACACGCGGACACAAAGGCGCTAAGTCTCGTTCTGGCTACAAGAGTAAAATCGGTTTTGAAGGCGGGCAGCAGCCACTTCAACGTCGTGTGCCAAAATTCGGCTTCACCAACCCAAATCGGGTGGAGTACAAGGGCATCAACTTGGATACCCTCCAAGAGTTGATCGAGCGAAAGTCTTTGAAGTCGGTAACGCTTCAAGACTTGATGGATAATGGTCTCGCTGGAAAGCGTGATTTGATCAAAATTTTAGGACGGGGTGAACTCACATCGGGTGTGTCTATCGAAGCACACAAATTTTCAGCTTCTGCTCTTGCTGCTATTGACTCTGCAGGAGGGAAAGCCACTGAAGCTTAATTCGCCATCCGCATGAAGAATTTCTTTAATCAAATCCGTAACATCTGGAAGCACGAAGAGTTGCGCCAAAAATTGGGCATCACTTTAGGCTTGATTCTGATTTACCGAATTGGATCGTTTATTGTGATCCCAGGTGTGAATAGCGACGTACTGGCTGAGCAGATGGCTGCTTCGGGTAGCGGAGGATTGGGCAGTTTGCTTTCGCTTTTCACCGGTGGAGCATTTAGCCGTGCTTCGATTTTCGCCTTGGGCATCATGCCGTATATCTCGGCATCGATCATTGTCCAACTATTGGGAATTGCTGTTCCAGCAGTCCAGAAAATGCAAGCAGAAGGGGAAAGTGGACGAAAGAAAATCAACCAGTATACACGATTCTTGACCATTGCGATTACGTTGGTCCAAGCTCCAGGTTACTTAGCTACTTCAGTAGTAGCAGTACCGGGTGCAGTTGTGAACCCAACGACGTTTTGGTGGTTCAGTGCGATGGTTATTTTGGTGTCGTCGACGCTCGTTATTATGTGGCTCGGTGAACGCATCACGGAGAAGGGAGTCGGAAACGGTATTTCCCTGCTAATCATGATTGGAATCATTGCAACGTTTCCGCAGGCGTTAATTCAAGAAGCGATTCACCCTGATTCCAATGTGTTCTTCTTTTTGGTAGAGCTTGCATTTTTCCTTGTAATCATTGGTTGCAGTGTGGCATTGGTGCAGGCCTTGCGCAAAGTGCCTGTTCAGATGGCTAAAATGCAGGCGGGGGGAAGCCACTTGCCGCAAGGTGAGGGTGCTCGTAGTTTCATTCCATTGAAAGTCAATTCAGCGGGGGTTATGCCGATCATCTTTGCTCAGGCCATCATGTTCGTTCCACTTTATTTAACCCAAAGTGAAACGTTTCAAGAAAACCCGGCTCTTCAGAGTTTGTCTGATTTTAATGGCTTTTGGTACAATGCGATTTTCTTCGTGATGATTGTGGTCTTTACGTATTTCTATACGGCGATAACAGTGAACCCGAATCAAATGGCAGACGATTTGAAACGTCAGAATAGTTTTGTTCCGGGCATCAAGCCGGGCAAACCAACAGCTCAGTTTTTGGAAGGAGTATTATCTAACATTACCCTTCCTGGATCTATTTTCCTGGCTTTGATTGCAATCCTTCCAGCGATTGTATTCAGCCTTGGACTAACGAAAGCGCAAGGCTTTTCCCTTTTCTTCGGCGGAACGTCGTTGTTGATTATGGTAGGAGTCATCTTGGATACCCTTCAGCAAATTGAAAGCTATTTGCTTTCTCGTCACTACGACGGTTTGATGAAGTCCGGGAAGTTGCGTGGTCGACCGCAGTCACCTGTGGGAGGCATTACTGGATAACTCGAAATGAGTTTCGGCCGACGCGTGCAGATTAAAACGGACGAAGAGGTTGAGATCCTTCGGGAGAGTTCTTTGCTTGTAGGGAAAACGTTAGCAGTGGTTGCTGAAAGGATTCGTCCTGGTGTGACCACGCTGCAACTAGATGCTGTGGCTGAGGAGTTTATCCGAGACCACGGCGCGGAACCAGGATTCAAAGGGTATGGAGGTTTTCCAAACTCTTTGTGTACATCGGTCAATGAGGCCGTAGTGCATGGGATCCCCAACGACCGTCCACTTGTGGACGGGGACATTGTGTCCGTTGATTGTGGGGTGTTGAAGAATGGTTTCTACGGAGACAGTGCCTATACCTTTGCGGTAGGGGCAATTTCTCCTGAAGTGCAGAAACTGCTAGACGTCACCAAAGAATGCCTCATGTTGGCCATAGAGCAAGCAGTGGTTGGTAAGCGAATCGGAGATATCGGATACGCATGCCAAACACACGCTGAGCAACATGGTTACGGGGTCGTTCGGGAATTGGTTGGTCACGGGTTGGGACGGGCGCTTCATGAAGCACCAGAAGTTCCAAACTATGGGAGAAGAGGCAATGGGCCTCGCTTGATGGATGGCATGGTGCTAGCTATTGAGCCTATGATCAACTTGGGTCGAAAGGAAATCTTCCACGAGGAGGATGGCTGGACGATTGTGACGAAAGATCGCTTGGTAAGTGCACACTTCGAACACGATGTTGTGGTGCGCAAGGATCAGGCGGACGTTCTCTCTAGTTTTATTGAAATTGAAGAAGTTATTAAGAAGAATTGATTCGTTTAAAAGAGTAAAAATTGAATGGCTAAACAAGCGTCCATAACGCAAGATGGAACGATACTCGAAGCATTGTCAAATGCGATGTTTCGTGTGGAGTTGGAAAACGGGCACATCATTACTGCCCATATTTCAGGAAAGATGCGGATGTATTACATCAAAATCTTACCTGGAGATCGCGTTCGTGTCGACATGTCACCATATGATTTAACCAAAGGACGGATCTCATTCCGCTACAAGAAATAATTGCACCATGAAAGTTCGTGCCTCCATTAAAAAACGTACTACCGACTGCAAGATTGTCCGTCGGAAGGGTCGTTTGTATGTCATCAACAAGAAGAATCCTAAAATGAAGCAGCGTCAGGGTTAAACCTGATACTGTCTAACCCATCGCCCATGGCACGTATAGCAGGTATCGACATCCCCCGCAATAAGCGAGGAGTCATTGCACTCACGTACATCTACGGAATCGGACGCAGCCGCGCTTCGAAACTTCTCGCAGAAAGCGGAGTGTCTGAAGACAAAAAAGTAGACGACTGGACCGACGAAGAAATCGGTGCAGTCCGGACTGCAATTTCTACTGGTTTTAAAGTAGAAGGTGAATTACGCTCTGAGGTGCAATCGCACATCAAGCGTTTGATGGATATCGGGTCAAACCGAGGTATTCGTCATCGTAATGGCCTTCCACTTCGAGGTCAGCGGACCAAAAACAATTCTCGAACTCGCAAGGGTAAGCGGAAGACGGTTGCGAACAAGAAGAAGTAATCGCTAGCATTAATTAGAAATCAACGGGTCCCGCAAGGGGCTGATCACCTCAAATATTTAGACGATGGCGAAGAACGTCAAAAAAAAGAAGAAAGTGGTTGTCGAGGCCTCAGGCCAAGTACACATCCACTCATCCTTCAACAACATCATCATTTCGCTGACCAATAACAATGGGCAGGTGATTTCTTGGTCTAGTGCTGGAAAGATGGGTTTCCGGGGCTCCAAGAAGAACACGCCTTACGCTGCTCAAGTAGCTGCGGAAGATTGCGGTCGCGAAGCACACGATCTTGGATTGCGTAAAATCCGAGCATTTGTTAAAGGCCCGGGTGCCGGTCGCGAAAGCGCCATGCGTGCCCTCCATAACATGGGGATTGAAATCATCGAGATCATCGATGCGACTCCATTCCCACACAACGGTTGTCGCCCTCCAAAGCGTCGCCGCGTGTAATTCATCATCGTCGAATCCTAGAATTGAAAAATCGATATGGCACGTTATCGCGGACCCAAATCAAAAATCAGCCGCCGTTTTAAGGAGGCAATCTTCGGACCGGACAAGGCGCTCGAGCGCCGTCCATATGGACCGGGACAACACGGCAATACTCGCCGTCGTAAAAAAGAATCGGAATACTCCGGCCAGCTTGCTGAAAAGCAAAAGGCGAAGTACACCTATGGCATTTTGGAGAAGCAATTCTCGAATATGTTTAAAGCAGCCAATGCACGCCAGGGCATCACTGGTGAGATTTTGCTCCAATTCTGCGAAAGCCGGTTGGACAATGTCGTATTCCGCTTGGGTATTGCACCTACGCGGCGTGGAGCACGTCAGCTAGTGACTCATCGTCACATCATGGTCAATGGCCATGTCGTGAACATTCCTTCTTATCGCATGCGTGCAGGCGATGTGATTGCTGTTCGCGAGAAAAGCAAATCCATGGTTGTTATTTCAAGTTCGCTTGGTGCAGCGTCTTCTCGTTTGGACTGGTTGGACTGGAATGCCCAAACTATGTCCGGAGTGTTTATCAATGTCCCTTCACGAGATCAGATTCCTGAGAATATCAAGGAATCCCTCATCGTAGAATTGTATTCCAAGTAATTCAAATCCTTTCAGCAAATGGCCATTCTAGATTTTCAGAAACCAGACAAAGTGATAATGTTGGACTCTACGGAGTTCAGTGGTCGCTTTGAGTTCCGCCCGCTCGAACCCGGATTTGGGATTACAGTGGGAAATGCATTGCGTCGCATCCTCCTTTCTTCTTTGGAAGGGTATGCCATTACTAACATCAAAATCGACGGCGTTGAACACGAATACTCCACCATTAAGGGAGTTCGTGAAGACGTAACTGACATGATTTTGAACATGAAGCAAGTTCGCTTCAAGCGTCAAATTGAAGGCTCTGAAGGAGAAACTGTGACCGTTAAAGTTTCCGGTCAGAAGTCCTTCACAGCTGGAGATATCGGTAAATATACCAGCGCTTTCCAAGTCATGAACCCAGATCATGTGATCTGCAATATGGATGATGGCGTGAGCTTGTCATTGGAAATTGCCATCGGAAAGGGACGTGGTTACGTGCAAGCCGAAGACAATAAGAAAGAGGAATCAGCCATCGGTACAATTGCGATGGATTCGATTTTCACGCCGATTCGCAACGTCCAATATGAAGTAGAGAACTTCCGAGTGGAGCAGCGTACGGATTACGAGAAATTGATCTTGCAAATCGAATGCGATGGCAGCATCTCTCCAAAGGACGCTCTCCAGGAGTCCGCTAAAATCTTAATTCAGCATTTTATGTTGTTCAGCGATGAACGCATTTCTCTTGAATTGGAAGCACGGGTGGAAGTGGAAGAGTTCGATGAGTCGAGCTTGCACATGCGTCAATTGCTCAAAACAAAGTTGAGTGACATGGACTTGAGTGTTCGTGCATTAAACTGCTTGAAAGCTGCCGATATCGAAACCCTCGGGGAATTGGTGAGCTATAATAAAAACGACCTATTGAAATTCCGGAACTTCGGTAAGAAGTCATTGACGGAATTGGAAGATTTGGTTGAGAATAAGAACCTCACATTCGGAATGGATGTGAGTAAGTATAAACTCGACAAAGAATGAAGCCATGCGTCACAATAAGAATTTTAATCATCTAGGTCGTAAGACCGCTCACCGGAGGTCCATGTTGTCGAACATGGCATGCTCTCTGATTGAACACAAGCGCATTACAACGACGGTTGCAAAGGCGAAAGCCTTGCGTCAGTTTTTTGAGCCATTGGTCACACGTTCCAAGGAGGATACGACCCACAGCCGACGAATGGCCTTCAGTATTTTGAAGGATAAGTTTGCAGTTACGGAATTGTTCCGTGCTGTTGGACCCAAAGTGGCTACCCGTGATGGAGGATATACCCGCATTATTCGGACGGGCAACCGTTTGGGTGACAATGCGGAGATGTGCATGATGGAATTGGTTGACTTCAATGAAATCTATGGCACGGAGCCTAAGAAAAAGCGTTCACGTCGTTCACGTCGTGGCCCCGCTAAAACAGATGCTTCTGATGCAGTAGTGGAAGCAACTGTAGTTGCTGAAGAAGCGCCTGCTGCGGAAGTTGCGGAAGAAGCGCCTGCTGCGGAAGTTGCAGAAGAGGCACCTGCTGCGGAAGTTGCAGAAGAAGCGCCTGCTGCGGAAGTTGCTGAAGAAGCGCCTGCTGCGGAAGTTGCAGAAGAGGCACCTGCTGCCGATGAGGCAG
>JAPKCA010000124.1 GCA_028823145.1 Flavobacteriales bacterium | reverse complement strand
TCTCCATGTCCCTGATCTTTCGAATGCTTTGGTTGTAGGTCTCTTCTACGATCACCCGGAAGTCAGGGGCGTCAGGTGCTGTTACTTCTTTGAGGTCTTGGCCCGCACAAAAAGCCCTTCCTTCACCTGTGATGACCACGCAACGGACATTGGGGTCTTGACCTGCTTGGTCCAATGCCTGTTGAAAGGCTTGTCCCATTTCCCGGTTGAAACTGTTGAACACGTCGGGTCGGTTCAAGGTGATGGTCCGAACCGCGCCGCGGTTTGATATCATGATGGAAGCTGACATGCTACGAATTTAACTTGGGTTATTGAATATTGGGTGACCGTTTTTTGCAGATGCATTCATGAGGTGGTCCAAACAGCATTCTTTTTGCGTTCATCAATGAAACTGAATTCCTTGCTCCACTGGTTGCATTGGGTCAATTGTTCTTGATTGATTAACTGGTGTTCTGCAACGAGTTCATGTTCGCGCTGGAGGTCAGTGCACATGATACCGGGATCATCGGTGTTGATGGTCACGATCACGCCGGATTCAAGGAGCTTCCTGAAAGGATGCAATGCCATGGAAGGAGCTGCACCTGTGAGCCAATTGCTTGTAACGCACATTTCCAAGGGGATCTTTTGGTCAATGAGTAAGCGCACCACTTCAGGGTCTTGGATGGCCTGCAAGCCGTGTCCAACTCGGTCAGCTCCCATGTCCTCAACAGCGGTCCGAATATTTTGGGAAATTCCTGGAATCAATGGTTCTCCTGCATGAATGGTAATGCCTAATCCTCCTTTTTTTGCGCGCTGAAAAAGGGGGATGAACGGCTCTGGGTCAAAATCCACTTCATTGTCAGCTAAATCGAGTGCGACAAATCCGTTTCGGTGGTCGAGCGCGAAATCTACCCAAGAAGCATTTTCAGCGACGCTCTTTGTTCGTTGCAAAATGCAAATCAATCCCACGGCAATCGGATAGGTGGCTTCGGCTTTGGCTACCCCCCGATGAATCGCCTCTTGCAATCGGTCTGCACGCATATGAGGGTGCTTGTCGAGTAAAAAACTGGGTGCATATCGCAATTCCAGGATCCGTACGTTGGAATGCACGTACATGTCCTCACAAACTTCGAAAGCAATGCGTTCCATCCAAGCTTCCGAGTTGATGACATCCCGGGTATTCAAGAATTTGTGCAAGACATCAGGCAATGCGCCCATCGGTTTTTGAATCAAAAAGGCATCCGAAAATGCCTGCTCAGACAGAATGTCAAATCCTTGGGATTCTGCCATTTCTCTCAACGTACGTTGTCGGAGAGCCAATTCTAGATGGCAATGCAATTCCACTTTCGGCAGGCTTTGAATAGCTGCTCTTTCTGTCGCGTCCAAGTCCATAGGGTAAAGGTAGGTGTCCCAATGCCTTTGGTGCTGTACTTTTGACCTATGGCTGTGGAGATTAAAAACAAGAAGGCTTCGTATACGTATTTCTTGACGGATGAATTCACCGCAGGGATTCAGTTGATTGGTTCCGAAATCAAGTCTATCCGGCAAGGCAAGGCGAGTATCATGGAAGGCTATTGCCGATTCATGGATGGGGAATTTTATATTTTCAACATGTACATCGCTGAGTACTCGAATGCTGGCTATGTGGGGCATGAGCCACGGCGTCCCCGAAAGCTGTTGCTTCAGAAAACGGAACTTAAAAAGTTGGAAAAGAAGCTGAAAGACTCAGGGGTGACAGTTGTGCCAATTCTGCTTTATATCGGCAAGAGCGGATATGCCAAACTTACCATCAGTTTGGCCAAAGGCAAGAAATTGCATGACAAACGAGAATCGCTGAAGGAAAAAGATCAATCGAGAGATTTGGACCGTTTGATGTAACGGCCCTTATTCCTTCACGGAAACGACCCGATAGGTTTCATTGAATGCAGGCCAATCCCAAAGGAAATGTTCCATAAGCTCTTTGAGCTCCCGCTGAATATTGGGATTGGGTGAATTCATGTCCCTGAAGAACGGGGCTTGAAACTGGTTGAGGTGATATTTGTAGAATATCGCGCGAGTCATGGCCGTTACCGCATTTTTTGAAGGCTTATTTACTTGCTTCATAAATGAACGGTAGTGCTTCACTTTGCTCGCGAAATCCTCGGGAGTAATGTCCAACGCACGGGCGAATTTGCTGAAAATGCGCTGGATAATCTGACGATCTACGCCGCTGTCAAAATGCTGAGGAATCAATTGAATGTTCGCTGCAACATTGATCATCAAAAATCGTCCGTAATCTTCGGGGTCCAAATTGGGGCGTTGAACAAACCCGGGAGCTTCATTTAAGAAGGCCGCGATTTCGGGCCAGCCCTGTTCAACGGATTCGAACGTGGTGTTCACGAAGACGCAAGCCACCTGTTCTTCAGAAAGTTTGCGCTTCGATAGCCAACTAAATAGACCCAGGTTCTTCATCGTTGGATATCAAAACTAACGGCCCCATTCACGTGAAAGGGGAAATTCCATTGTCCGCTATCCACAGTGTTTTCCACAAGAATTCCCCATTTACAGGCTTACTTTTGCCTCCATGTATCATCGGTTGAAGCATCTTCTTTTTAAAATGGATCCCGAAAGGGCCCATGACCGAACCATGAAATTATTGACTTTGTGTTGTCGTATTCCATTGGCAAGCAGGTTGTTGGCTTGGGTCTATGGTGTGCGGGACTCTTCCTTGGAAGTGGAGGTCGCGGGATTGAAATTCCCCAACCCGGTGGGATTAGCGGCGGGTTTTGATAAGGACGCCCGATGGCTGATTGAGATGCAAACGTTGGGTTTTGGATTTGTGGAAGTTGGCACGTTGACCCCCATTGGTCAATCGGGCAACCCCCAACCTCGTTTGTTTCGGCTGCCTGTGGATCGAGGTGTCATCAATCGTATGGGATTCAATAATGGGGGGGTGAACGCTGCCGTGGAAAGGCTAAAATGTCGCCCCAAGGACTTGGTTGTGGGAGGGAATATTGGAAAAAACAAAACCACCCCGAACGAAAATGCCACGCAAGACTATATCGCATGTTTTGATGCATTGCACCCGCATGTGGATTATTTTGTAGTCAATGTCAGTTCGCCCAACACACCGGGTCTGCGTGAATTGCAGGATAAGGAACCGTTGAAATTGCTTTTGCAAGCAGTGATGCTCCGCAATGAATCGGCAGAACCCAAGCGCCCTGTTTTCCTTAAAATTGCGCCAGATTTGACCGATAGCCAGTTGGATGACATCATTTCATTGGTTGCAGAGACAGGAATTTCAGGCATTATCGCCACCAATACGACCGTCGCTAGAGATTCACTTTTAACTCCGATAGAAGAGGTGGAAGCTATGGGTGCTGGCGGATTGAGTGGAGGGCCTTTGCATGAACGTTCGAATGAAGTCATCCGATACCTTCACACGAAGTCTGGCGGCAGCTTTCCCATCATTGGAGTGGGAGGCATCTGCAGCGCAGAGGACGCCTTGGAGAAACTGGACGCGGGAGCCACCTTGGTTCAAGTGTATTCAGGGTTGATTTACGCTGGCCCCGGTTTGGTTCGCGCTATCAATCGGGCTTTGATTGCACGTCGCAAGGGAGCACTTAGGTCCCCATGAGCGCTTCCAATTCAGGAGCTTTCTCTCTCAAACGCACGCCTTTTTCAGTCATTTCAACCGTGCAGCAGGCATTTTGCGCATCGTGTTCGAAAAACAGAACCCATTCTTCTTTGGCGGCGACGTCCAAAAACAGTCCTTTTTCTTCGATGGTTAGCAGTGGTCGGGTATCGTAACCAATGACCCACGCCAAGGGGATGTGGGCAGCAGCAGGCAGAAGGTCAGCCATAAAGGCAACTTTCTTCCCTTTGTAGGATACAACGGGAATCATTTGGCTGTCCGTATGGCCATCAGCGAAGAAGATTTCCAAACTGGGAAAGCGTTCACTGAATGCATTTCGATTCCATCGACCGGCTCTTTCAATAAATTGCAATTGCCCGCTCATTTGCAAGGGAAGGAGATTCTCACTTAAAAATGACGCCTGCTCTCTCGGATTGGGATCCATGGCCCAATTCCAGTGGCGCTCACAAGTCCAAAATTGCGCATTCGGAAATGCGGGTACAAGAGATCCATTTGATTGACGTTCAACGGCTCCTCCCACGTGGTCAAAGTGCAAATGGGTGAGCAATACATCGGTGATGTCTTCTCGTCGAAATCCACGCTTTTTGAGCTCGCCATCCAAGTTGGTGTCTCCATGCAAATGGTAATGACTGAAGAATTTCTCAGACTGCTTATTTCCAATGCCCGTGTCCACGAGCAAAAGCTGATCTCCCTGTTCAATGAGGAGAGAGCGCATAGCCCAGGTGCACATGTTGTTTGCATCCGCCGGGATATGTTTCTGCCAAAGAGATTTTGGAACCACTCCGAACATGGCTCCGCCATCCAATTTGAAGTTGCCCGTATGTATCGTGTGCAATTGCATGAGTTCTCAATGTAATTCAAATAGAGAGGAACAAGGTGATGGCTGCCATTCCAACCATGAGTAAGTCTTCAACGATGGTAACGGTGCTCATGGGCAGTTGAAAAACAGAACCCAAACAGGCACACCGGATGGTCTTTTTGTCTACCACAGCTTGAATCACCCCAATCGCACTGAACCCCATTAAAACCACTGTCGCTCCAGCGGTCCATTGGACTGGTGCTTGGGCAATCCATGCCATTCCAAGCGCCAATTCCAAAAAAGGATAGATTAGGCCGTAAGTAGGCCATTTGCGCGCGAGGATGTCATACGCTTGGTAGCTGGAGGCAAATCCGCGGATGTCCAGCAATTTGAAGAATGCGAAGGTCAAGAAGAATGCTCCCATAAAATGCGCCATCCAGGCCATCCATCTGTTCAATCCAGAGCCAAACGATGTATATGCCGTAAGGGGAATTAAGAACCCAAAAATGAGAATCAATGGCCAGTACGTGCTTACGCTGAAGCCATTTGATCTGCCTTGGATTGAATCTTCAGTCACCAACGAATAGTGCGGGTATTCTGATAGAATGGTCTGGATTTCATGGGGTTTCAATTCACGATCCCCCGTGATTTGCACATCTCCTGTCATCGGATTG
>JAPKCA010000027.1 GCA_028823145.1 Flavobacteriales bacterium | reverse complement strand
CAAGTTGACTTCTCCAGCATCTACTCCCAACTTATCGACGATAATCGCCGTTACTTTTTCTTGAATCTCAGACATAGCTTAGCTGTTTTTCGGGGCGCAAAGTAACCAATTAGAAACGGAACCACAGCCAATATTGGTCATCTTTTATGTCTTTCGTTAAAAATGATTGCCTAAATCACTCGAATTCAACAAGAATATCTTGCAAAGACTTCCTTTTGATGTCAGGAATTAGACAGTCCTGTGTGGGGTATCCGACAGGAATCAATAAAAATGCACGCTCATAATTCGGGCGATTCAATATCTTAGAAAGAAAATCCATGGGTGACGGTGTATGCGTAAGTGCAACAAGTCCCGATTCGTGCAATGCGGCCAAAAGCATCCCACAAGCGATTCCGACCGATTCTTGCACATAGTAATTCTGGCGCTTGCCTCCTTGGGAGTCTAGACCAGGCTCCCACACCTGCTTAAAAACAACAATCAACGCCGGTGCTTCATCTAAGTGCGGCTTGTGGTAATCCGTATCGAAAGGCTTGAGGTCTTCCAACCACCGATCTGACATTCGGCCATGATAATTCTCGTATTCCTCCCGCTCCGCGGCCTCTCGAATGGCCTTTTTTACCTCTTGATTGGTGACCAAACAAAAAGTCCATGGCTGCTTGTGCGCGCCCGAGGGAGCTGTTCCGGCAGCAGCAATGCAGTTACGCAAAACCTTCACAGGAACAGGAGCTGAATCAAAATGACGGACAGATCGTCTTGCATCCAATCGAGAATGCACTTGGCGAGATCTTCTCTCCATCTCGTCATCAGTCAAACGCTCGAAATCCAAAGGGATGTGCTTGGCTAAGGAATGTTCCATGGCTACAAATTAAGACGAATCTTGATGAGGGGTACCACAAGGGCACACATCACAACTGACCGGATGAACGAATCTGCCTCATCAGATTGGAAGCAAAAACAAAATCTTCCAATTCCCTATTCCCCCCAGCCAAAAGACTTTGGCGAGTGCCTTTCCACAAAATGCTCCCTTCGTGAACAAAGTGAATGGTGTCGCTGGCCTCCATAACACTATTCATGTCATGGGAAATGACGACCGTCGTCATGTCGTATTCACGGGTAATCTCCATGATCAATTGATCAATAACAATCGCCGTTTGTGGGTCCAATCCCGAGTTCGGTTCGTCGCAAAACAAATACTTCGGATTCATGGCAATTGCTCTGGCAATTCCGACTCTCTTTTGCATACCTCCACTGCACTCTGCGGGAAATCGAACACCGGCATCCGAAAGCTCCACACGCTCCAAACATTCGGCGGAACGTTTTCGAATCTGTTCTTCGGAAAAGTCACTGAACATCCGCAACGGAAAACGCACATTTTCCTCCACCGTCATGCTGTCAAATAACGCAGCCCCTTGAAATAGCATGCCTATTTCTTGTCGAATGACTTTCCTTTCTTTTCCTGAAAGTGCCGTGAAATCCCGCCCATCATAGGTCACAAATCCTTGGTCCGGCTCAATCAATCCTACAGTGCATTTAGTCAATACGCTTTTACCGCTACCGCTTCGCCCGATAACAAAATTCACTTTGCCACGCTCAAAAGTGGCTTGCACATCATTTAAGACATCATGCGAGCCGAACGATTTTGATATGTTGTGCAATTCAATCACAATGACCCTGGATCAATTCAATAGCATTTGAGTGAGTATCAAATTGGAAATCATGATGATCACCACAGACCAAACCACCGCTTTGGTGCTTGAACGGCCCACTTCCAAGGCCCCTCCAGAAGCATGGTATCCATGGTAGGCCGAGACACTGGTGAGGATGAATCCGAATACGACCGTCTTAGTCAACGCATAAATCACATCGAAAACCTTAAAATCTACCTGCATCCCATATTCAAAATCTGCCAATGCGCTCACTCCAGTCGCAACACCAATCCAAGCCCCTGCACCTATTCCCAAGACCATGCTCAAGACAACCAAAAACGGCACAATGATGACTCCTGCCAATATTTTAGGTAGCACCAAGTAAGTCGCGCTATTGACTCCCATGATTTCAAGCGCGTCAATTTGCTCAGTCACCCTCATGGTGCCAATTTGAGAAGCAATATTGGATCCCACTTTCCCAGCAAGAATCACCGGAATCAACGTGGGCGAAAATTCCAAAATCATGGTTTGCCTCACGGTGAATCCCACCGTATAAACCGGGATCCATCCGCCAATTTGGTGAGCCGTCTGCAAACAAATTACCGCTCCCATAAATAAACTCAACAGGGCCACAATGCCCACGGATTGTAACCCTATACTCTCTAGCTCTAGAATAAACAACTCTTTAAAAACCCGCCATTTCTCTGGGCGCCGAAAGCTCGCCGCAAGAAGCTGCATGTATCGCCCGATATGGAACATCCATTGCATAGTGCGAAGGTAAGGGTTGATAGGCGACACCGGCACTGGCAGATTTAGGTCGTATTTTCGCATGACCATGTTCAAGAGAAACCAATCTGTGCTTATCGTCTGCCTTTTGGTGGTGGGGGCATTTTCATCCTGTCAAAGCCATCTGGGGCATGGCAAGTGCAATTGCCCTGAATGGTCTTTTGAAGACAGCTCGACATCCTTGGATGGAAAGCTGGAACAAGCCTAACCTCATGACTGAATTTAGAAACACATACGCCGTCATTATGGCGGGCGGCATTGGGAGTCGTTTTTGGCCGATGAGCCGTGAATCACAGCCCAAGCAATTCCTCGATATCCTCGGAACGGGTCGATCATTAATCCAAATGACCTTTGATCGACTCCATCGAATGATCCCTGCAGAGAACATCTTGGTTGTGACCCAAGAACGTTATCGGGATTTGGTTTCTGAGCACCTTCCAAACATCCCATTAGAAAATGTTTTGTGCGAGCCGTTTATACGAAATACCGCTCCATGCATCGCATACGCCAATCATTGGGTCAGAGCCAAAGCAGGGAAATTGGCCCACGAAGCTTGCATCGTAGTTGCTCCTGCAGATCACCTCATTTTGGACGAGCCCGGATTCATTGACATCACAAAAACGGCCATCGAGCACACCCAATCTACCAACCAGTTGGTGACGCTAGGAATAAAGCCTTCGCGTCCTGATACGGGATATGGGTACATTCAATTCGAAGACATCGCCAACGCAGCAGATCATCGGGTCAGGGCCGTAAAGACCTTTACCGAGAAGCCACAATTGGAATTGGCGGAGCAATTCATCGCATCCGGAGATTTTTATTGGAATTCGGGGATTTTCATTTGGAGTCTCAAGAACATTACAGAGGCATTCGAGAACCATTTACCTGAAATGCAAGAGCTCTTTGTGGAGCATGCTAACGCATTTACGACACCCGGTGAGAAAGAAGCCATCGCATCGATTTATGGGGATTGCGAAAACATCTCCATTGACTATGGCATCATGGAAAAGGCCTCGAATGTGGCAGTCGTTCTTTCTGATTTCGGCTGGAGCGATCTAGGAACCTGGGCGTCGCTGCATGAAAAATTACCCTTGGATGAATCGGGGAATGGGACAGCGGGAGTGGATTTGATGAGCCATGAGTCGATCGGAAATGTGGTGGTCTCGAATTCTCAGTCAGATGGCAGCCGCAAAACCATCGCCATACGCGGACTCAACAACTACATCATCGTCGATACCGCCGACTCTTTGTTAATCTGTCCAAAATCCGATGAACAGTGGGTCAAGCAATTGGTGACTTCATTGAAAGCCAAGAAGACCAAGGATTAAAGAATTTCTGCTTCCGAGAAGCGAGGGGTTATTTCCTTCCGGTCATTGCCGAAGGAACCACCCAGGCATCGTATTCTTCTGCTGTAAGATAGCCGGTAGCAAGGGCCGCTTCCCGCAATGTGGTTCCATCGACATGGGCTTTATTCGCAATTTCCGCTGCCTTGTAGTAACCAATTTTGGTGTTCAAAGCTGTGACTAACATCAGGCTGCTTTGCACCAATTCTTCAATGCGAACATAGTTGGGTTCAATGCCCTGTACACAGTGCACACTGAATGAAAGGCTCGCATCGCCAAGCAAACGAGCAGATTCCAAAATATTGCGCGCCATCATGGGCTTGAATACATTCAGCTCATAGTGTCCTTGTGACCCGCCCATGGTGATTGCAACATCGTTGCCCATAACTTGGGCGCAAACCATCGTCAACGCTTCGCATTGGGTCGGATTGACCTTGCCCGGCATAATGCTGGATCCCGGTTCATTGGCGGGTATGAGGATTTCTCCGATGCCTGAACGAGGCCCTGAAGCCATCATCCGAATATCGTTGGCTATTTTATTGAGCGAAACAGCGAGAGTCTTGAGAGCCCCATGGGTTTCGACGATGGCGTCATGCGCTGCCAAGGCCTCAAATTTATTCGGAGCCGTAACAAATGGATGTCCGGTCAACGAAGCGATGTGCTTAGCAACCAATACGTCATAACCCTCTGGGGTATTGATTCCAGTACCCACAGCCGTCCCACCCAATGCCAGTTCAGCTAGATGATCCAAGGTGTGGCGAACGGCCCGCATGCCATAATCTAACTGGGCAACGTATCCACTGAATTCCTGTCCCAACGTCAGAGGAGTCGCATCCATTAAATGCGTTCTTCCAATCTTGACCACCTCTTCAAAGGCAAGCGCCTTCACGTGCAAGGCATCCCGCAATTGTTGGACTCCCGGAAGCGTAATCTCAACGACGGCTTGGTACGCCGCAATGTGCATCGCTGTGGGATACGTGTCGTTGGACGATTGCGATTGGTTGACATCATCATTCGGGTGAACCAAACGGGTGCCTTCGCCCAACATTCCGCCATCTAACACATGCGAGCGGTTTGCAATCACCTCATTAACATTCATGTTCGACTGTGTGCCCGAACCGGTTTGCCAAACGACCAAAGGAAATTGATCATCCCATTTGCCTGCTAAGATTTCATCACATACCGCGGCGATGAGATCCTTCTTTCGCACATCAAGGCCTCCCAGCTCTGTATTGGTCCTAGCCGCTGCCTTTTTGAGGGTTGCGAATGCCCGAACAATCTCCAGGGGCATAGAAGCCGAGGGACCGATCTTAAAATTGTGTCGCGAACGCTCCGTTTGCGCGCCCCAAAGGGACTCAGCTGGAACTTGAACTTCGCCCAAGGTGTCTTTTTCGATCCGGAATGCACTCATTTCGATGGAATACTTGGTGATTTAATTCGAGGTGTTCGCCGCGGCCCCAGCTTGCATGAGGAATGATTTGAGAAATCCTTCTATCTCCCCATTCAAGACCGCATCGACATTGGAAGTCTCATGGCTGGTACGAACGTCTTTGACCATTTTGTAGGGTTGCATAACATAAGATCGAATCTGGGACCCCCACTCAATTTTCTTTTTACCTGCTTCAATTTCAGCCCGAGCTTCATGACGCTTAGCCAGCTCCATTTCGTACAATTGCGACTTCAATAATTGCATCGCTTTCTCCTTATTCCCAAGCTGCGAACGCGTTTCTGTATTGTCAATCACGATCCCTGTTGGAGCGTGACGCACACGCACCCCCGTTTCAACCTTGTTTACATTTTGACCTCCAGCTCCACCTGAACGGAACGTTTCCCATGTGATATCTGCTGGACTGACTTCAATTTCAATTGAGTCATCCACCAAAGGGTACACATAAACGGAGACAAACGACGTGTGGCGACGAGCTTGGCTATCAAATGGGCTGATCCGGACCAAACGATGAACACCGTTCTCCCCTTTTAACATGCCAAATGCGAAAGGCCCTTCGAACTCAAGGGTCACCTGTTTGATGCCGGCCACATCTCCCTCTTGGAAATCCAATTCTCTCACGTTGAAGTTCGCACGATCGCCATACATCCGATACATCCGCATCAACATGGCGGCCCAGTCACAGCTTTCTGTTCCCCCGGCGCCAGAAGTGATTTGCATGACCGCATTCAAATTGTCTTCTTCCGCGCCCAACATGTTTTTAAATTCCAAATCCTCCACGGCTTCTAATGCCGCTGAAAAAGCTTCTTTCGCTTCTGACTCTTCGGCCTCCCCTGCTTTCATGAATTCAAACATTACCTGGGCATCTTCCATGGCTGTTTCACATGAGATGTAGCTTTGCGTCCACAGCTTCAACGATCTCAGCAGCTTCATGACCACTTCAGCGTCCTTGGAGTTGTTCCAGAATTCTGGATCTTGAGTCCGCTTTTCTTCTTCCATTATCTCCATCAACTTAGCGTCAATGTCCAAATAGCCACGTAGGTCCACTACGCGCTTCCGCAGGTGATTGAGTTGATCGATCGTCATCATACACCCGCAAAAGTAATCAGTGATGCTTCAAAGACGAGAGGCATTTGAGTATGTCTCCCAATCCGTACCCTTTTCCCATCAAATAACGAATCAAACGTTCTTTGTTCTTCGGAAGTTCGTGGGATCTCTGTTTCGCCAGATGCTCCAATGCAATTGCAACAGATTGATCGGACAATCCCGTCAAGGCATTTCGCGCTTGATCCGTCGAAAAGCCCTTGGCCATCAGTCCAGACACAATCTTATGTGGGCCCCACCTCTTGTGCTCAGCATGGGTGCGAACATACTCTTCCAAATAGCGATCGTCAGACAAATAATTCTCCTGTATCAACCGTTCAATCACGGCCTCAATTTGCTCATTCGAAGCGTCCCAGCGTCTCATTTTTTTACGAGAATCCCAAGAACAACGCTCCTGCAGCGAGCACCACTTCCTCATTTGATCAACCCATTCCTCCATCAATCTTTGCTTGATTTTGGTCTAAAATAGCGTGAAAGCAGGGGTTTAGACGATATTTGCATCCTGTAATTCCCAAAAACTGAGCGATGCGGCCCGAGATTTTAACACGTATACAAGCCTTGCTTCAGCAGGAAGACTTGGAAAGCATTCGTCAGGAATTGCGCACAGCCATAGATGAGTTTCGCACGTTAACCAGCGAGGAGGTACGAAAACAAAAGGAATTGTGGGCTGCATCCGAAAAGGATGCCGATGCTACATTTGACTATATCCCGAGCGAAGAAGAGGCTGCTTTTGAAGCACTGGTCATCGCCTTTAAAGAGCGTGAGAAACTGTGGAGAAAGGAAGTCGCTGAAACTCAAAGGGCCAACCTAGAAAAAAAGCAAGCCATGCTCGAACGGCTGCGTCAAACCATTCAAGAGGAAGAGAACATCGGAGCCGCTTTTGCAGTGTTCAACCAAGTGCGAGAGGAGTGGGAAAAAGTAGGTGATGTCCCTGGAGATCAGTTCAAAGCCGTTCATGACATCTACTACCGATTGCGGGATGAGTTTTTCTACAACATAAACATCTACAAGGAGTTAAAAGAGCATGACCTGAAGGTCAATCAAAAAAAGAAAACCGATTTATTGGCCTTGGCCAAAAGGTTGGAGGCTTTAGAGTTGCTCTCAGAAAGAGAAAAGCAGGCGCGATTGCTTCAGAAACAATGGCTCGATGTGGGTCCGTCACCTCGCGAGAGTTACCAAGAAATGTCCGATGCCTTTTTTGGGCTAATTCGCCCTGTATTTGAGTCGGTCAAAGCCCATTATGATGAAGTCCGAGCTTCCTTTCAAGTTCATGCTGACGCTAAAAATGGCCTCATCGAAAAACTTCGTGAGGCTGTAGCTGAAGAGGTGGAAGCTTCACATGAAGCATGGCAAGCAGCAACGGCTAAGGTCATTTCCCTGCAAAATGAATGGAAAGCCATCGGGTTCGCTGGCAAAGAACACAATGAAACTTTGTGGGGAACATTCCGTGAGTTGGCGGATGTGTTTTTTCAAAAAAAACAACTCTTTTATGACGGCCAAAAGTCCGTCAGTAAGGATAACAAAGCTCAGAAGGTGGCGTTGTTGGAAAAGGCGGAAGCATTGTCAACTAGCACAGATTGGAAGACCGCCGTTCCCGAGATGATGTCGCTCCAAAAAGCTTGGAAAGAAGTGGGGCCTAGTGCTCCGAGCGAAGAACAGCGACTCTGGCGTCGATTCCGTAAGGTGCAGGATGCTTTTTTCAAAGCGAGAAAGGCAGAATTCGCTGACCGTGATGCATCTGAAAAAGCAAATTTGGCTGAGAAAAAAGGCGTTCTCACCGAGATTACATCGTTTCAAATCAGTGGAGATCGGAAAGCCGATTTGGACGCCCTGAGAGATTTTTCGAGTAGGTGGAATGGTATTGGATTCGTTCCCAGAAAGTCTTTGGATGGATTGATGGAGAAATACCGTACAACCATGGATGCGCATTATGACTCGTTGAGCGCCCAACGCTCTGAACGCGCTTTGGAGACATACAAGCAGCGTGTCGACAATCTCGTCAGTTCTGACCGAAACCAAGTCCGTCGTGAGCAGACCATTCTCCGAGAGAAAATGGATCGTTTGCACTCCCGAGTGACCAAGACTGAAGAAAATCTGGAGCGGTTTACGGGAAAAGGAGCGGAGGCCATTCGCGAACAGTACGAAAAATCCATGAATGCCGATAAGGTAGAAATGGATGAAATCCGGACAAAACTGACCCTATTGCGCCAAGCTACTCAACAAAACGAAGCCTCAAAGTCTGAAAAGACCTGATCCTCTTCTCAGCTTAATTGGCGAGGTAAGATGCGGCATTCATACCCCTCTTCGTTCAGCCATCGGAGATACGTTTCGAGAACTGGCAACATACGAGGCGCCGCTTTTTCCGAATCGTGAAAAACCACAATCGCCCCAGGACGTGTATTCAACATCAAATGTTCTAAACACGATTCTGGTGAATTGCGCTCATCAAAATCTGCACTCAACACATCCCACATCACAATTTCCGTGTGTGCACGCAGTGCCTCCACCTGCCCTTTTGTAATGCGCCCATAAGGTGGGCGGAACCATGGAGCATCCAACAAAGCCTGGCATTGCGCATAGCTTTTCAGGTAAGAAAATTGAGACGCGTCCCAACCCGACTCATGTCTTTGGGTATGGTTTCCAATTCCGTGTCCCTCATCCCGCAATTGGATGACGACTTCCGGGTGCCGCTGTACATTTTCTCCGACACAAAAAAACACTCCCTTCGCACCGTATTCGCCCAAGAGGCGCATGACTTCAACCGTTATTTCCGGATGTGGGCCATCATCAAACGTCAAATAAACAGCCGCTTTCCCATTGACCACGGCAGGTCCGCTCCAGGTCAAATGCGACGCTAAAGCCTTTAGAATCGAAGGTGTTTGCCTCATATACACCTTGCAAAGATATCCACCCATAGGACGCATTCACGCAATGGTGGAGAACTACCTTTGCGTCGAACAGCTCACGCAGATGGAATACGACTTTCGCTCAATTGAAAACCGCTGGCAAGAACATTGGGAGCGCGAACAGGTTTATCGGGTTACTGAAAAACCCAATCAACCCAAATATTATGTGCTCGACATGTTCCCGTACCCTTCTGGTGCCGGGCTGCATGTAGGGCATCCGCTTGGTTACATTGCCAGTGATGTTTTTGCTCGGTACAAAAAGCTTTGTGGATTCAATGTCTTACACCCCATGGGTTACGATAGCTTCGGTCTCCCTGCGGAGCAATATGCGATTCAAACTGGACAACATCCAGCGGTCACGACAGAGGCCAACATCTCCCGTTACCGAGAACAGTTAGGGCAATTGGGCTTTTGTTATGACTGGGGACGGGAGGTAAGAACCAGTGATCCTTCATACTACCGTTGGACCCAATGGATCTTTAGTGAGCTCTTCGAATCGTGGTATGATGAGGCCCGCAATCGTGCCCGCCCACTATCGGAATTGATTGACCAAATTGAACGTAAAGGGCTGAGTGAGGTTGCTGTTTCATGCCCTGAAAATTGGTGGATGGCCCTGGATTCGGAGTTGGTGAACGGATGGGGGAGTGACTTCAACGGCGACTTGAGCCCCGAGCAATGGGGAGCATGCAATCCGAAGCAACAATCCGACATTTTGATGCAATTCCGTCTAGCTTATTTGGCCGATAGCGAAGTGAATTGGTGTCCAGAACTAGGGACCGTTCTCGCCAATGATGAAGTCAAAGATGGATTGAGTGAGCGCGGGGGACATCCCGTGTTTCGGAAGCGCATGCGGCAATGGATTATGCGGATCTCGGCCTTTGCAGATCGCTTGGTTGAAGATTTGGACAACTTGGATTGGACCGATAGCATCAAAGAGGCACAACGCAATTGGGTTGGGAAAAGTGAAGGGGCAACGGTACAGTTTAGCGTGAAAGATTTGTCCGACGCACAGCTTGAAGTCTTTACGACACGTCCCGATACCTTGTATGGGGTGAGTTTTATGGTTCTTGCCCCTGAACATCCGTTGGTCCGCGAGCTTACTACCTCGGAACGACGAGAAGAGGTGGAGGCATACCAGGTTGCGGCGTCCAAGAAGTCAGAGCGAGATCGTCAAGGGGCGGGTGAGAAAGACGTCACGGGCTGTGACACAGGCGGTTTCGCTATTCACCCAATCACAGGGACTCTTTTACCTGTTTGGATCGCTGATTATGTTTTGGCTGGTTACGGAACAGGAGCCATCATGGCAGTCCCTGCCGGAGACGAAAGAGACTGGAGATTCGCAAGGCAGTTTAGCCTGCCCATTCCACCAATTTTCGCAGGTCACGATACTTCCGAGTCTGCTTGCACCGATAAGCAAGCCAACCTACAAAACTCTGAATCGCTCAACGGGCTGACCGCGTCTGAAGCCATTCCCGCTGCGATTTCTCTATTGGAATCCATCGGCAAGGGCAAAGGCCGCATCAATTATCGTTTACGTGATGCTGTGTTCAGCAGGCAGCGCTATTGGGGAGAACCGTTCCCCATCTGCTATGAAAATGACATTCCGAGATTGATCCATAGTGAACAAGTCACTCTGCCCGCCGTAGATGCCTACTTGCCAACGGAAGATGGCGAGCCTCCTCTGGCCCGTGCCAAAAAGGAAGATTGGAACGTGTTCGAGGGAGACCGGATGGAATACAATACCATGCCTGGATGGGCAGGTTCTAGCTGGTATTTTCTTCGGTACATGGACCCGCAAAATCAAGAGACCTTCTGCAGCAGAGAGAAGTCAGATTATTGGGGTCAAGTGGATCTATATATTGGAGGAGCAGAGCACACAACTGGGCATTTATTGTATTCACGGTTTTGGACCAAATTTTTGTTTGATCGAGGTTGGATTGGTTTCGACGAGCCGTTCAAGCAGATGATCAACCAAGGCATGATTTTAGGTCGATCAAGCTTCGTTTACCGTATTCAAGGCACCCAAACTTTTGTGACCTCTGAAAAAAGGAAGGAGCATACGACTCAGCGCTTGCACGTGGATATCAACCTTGTTCAAGCTGACAAATTAGATGTTGAGGGCTTTCGGAAATGGCGCAGTGAATTCGCCCAAGCTGAATTCATTTTAGGCGATGACGGCACCTATTCGTGCGGGTTTGAAGTGGAGAAAATGTCCAAATCAAAGTACAACGTTCAAACACCTGATGAGCTTATCGAGCGTTATGGGGCCGACACACTCCGTTGTTATGAAATGTTCTTGGGACCGCTGACCCAGCACAAACCTTGGGATACACAGGGAATCAGTGGGGTCCACAACTTCTTGCGCAAATTGACACGGCTCTTTCAAAATGTAACGGACGAAGCCCCTTTAGACGAAGCCAACCGGATATTTCATAAAACAGTGCGGAAGGTCACCGAAGATTTAGATCGCCACGCCTTCAATACCGTGATCAGCGCTTTGATGATTGGTGTCAATGAATTGACGGATGCGGGGTGCAACAGCTCAGAAGTCCTTCGTCCTTTAGCGGTGTTGGTGAGTCCCGTCGCTCCTCATTTAGCCGAGGAATTATTTGTGCTGGCGGGAGGAACCGGGTTTGCTTTGCAGGCTACTTGGCCCAAATGGGATGAAAAGTGGCTCATTAGCGACACCACCATCTATCCCGTTTCATTCAACGGTAAAGTCCGTTTTCAGTTGAAAGTCGCATCCACCGCTTCACCTTCCGAAGTCGAAAACTTCGCTACGAATGATGCGCGAACCCAAAAGCAAATCGAGGGCAAAACCGTACGTAAAATCATCGTAGTTCCCGGAAGAATCGTGAACATTGTCATCGGCTAAAATCCCCCCTAAGCTCATATAACTATCGTTCAGTATAGATATTTATGCTTTTTATCTTGATATTTCGCGTCAAATAACGGAAATTAGAGAGTCGTTGGAGAAATCCGCACCAAATGATTCGTCTGATGCCCAATAAAATGCTCACGCTTTGCCTCGCGCTCTGGTGCTTCACCTGCGCAGCGAAACAATGCGACGGAACATCCATTCCCCCAATTGCATCACTATTTGAAGCCCCTGGGCTCGTGATCGTTGACGGTTGCACAGATTCCAACGCCTGCAATTTCGAATCAGAAGCAACGACCGACGACGGCTCGTGTGAGTATGAATCGTGTGCTGGATGCATGAGCTTTTTCGCTTGCAATTTCAATCCAGAAGCAACGATTTCAAATCCAGAAGATTGCGATTATTCTTCCTGTACGGGCTGCACGGACAATTCTGCTTGCAACTTCGATCCGACGGCTACGCTATCTAACAATGCCACATGTATCTTTCCGGAAAATGGCTCTGACTGCGCTGAGGCTCCATCAGATTGCCTTGGTTGCGATCCCATTTTCTTGAATGACTTGTCAGGCTTTTCCGTAGAATGCGCGATTGAACTTCCCATGCAGCCCCTGGAAAATGTCCCTGCCGGAAGTGCCTGTTCCTCTGATTTATTCCCGGTCTCCAGTTTTGTCGGAGATGGCCGAACAGATTATATCAGCAACGCCGGATTTTCTGGCGAAGGCTTTGGGCCCGCGGGAGCCGTTCGAATCTTTGGCCTGGCCGCCCTTGGTTTGGCTGATTCCGACTACTTCATCGAGACTCTCCCGTTCATTTTGACGCGTTTTACAAACGGAACAGCATTGGTTACTGGGCAGGTGGTCAACGCCCTTAACAACGACCTCGGCTGGAATGTCAGTTTGGTTTTCGAAGATCGTATAGACGCTTCTTCCTGGCTAGACCAAAGCACAGAAAACAGCTTAGTTATCGCCTTTGGATGTGATCCAGACACGGTCAATTGGGATGTCTACCGATTGAAGGGTGATCAAAGTTTCTTGATAGGAATGGGCGAATACGAGGGGTCATACTTGCAACTCTCGCATATGCCCGTCGGTGAGCACAAGCGTTTTCAAATCGGCAACGGAGCCAATAGCAGCAATTGCGCGTACGGATTCGGGGGCTGGTTTGCTTGGCAAGGTCAGGTTTTGGGAAATGAAGTCCTGGGCATGACCGGTGATTTGGTGATGGACTTAGATAGCGATGGGGTTCATGAAGTAGATTGTGGAGAAGAGATGGTGGCTCACTTTTACTCTGTCTTGAATCCCAGTTGTGCACAGCTCACGCAAACCACGCAAATTATTTCAAGGGAAGACATGTCCCCGCCATCATGGGCCGACGAAGGGTGTGCTCCAGAGGTCGTTCTATGTTTCGATGCTGAGAATGACTTGGTCAACCTTCCCGCCGCTTGTGATTTCGCTTTCGAAGACAGCTGCAATGAACCCGTGCTCAACAATTTACAGGAAAACACACTCTCAGGGGATCCGTTAAGCGGTGAGCCGTTTATTCTCGAAAGGATGTATTCTGGCACCGATTGTTCGGGCAATGTGGGTGTATATGTACAGACGCTGGTGTTTGATGGGGCGGCATGTCCCGAAGCGCCCGGCATGCACCAAGAAAATCATCATTCTGTGCTCTATGATGCAGAGCCAGAGAACAGGGGCCTTTCGTTGAGGTCCCCCCTGATTGATTCGCGCATTCAACCCAATCCCAGCAATGGAAACGCGACGCTCATTTGGTCCAACCTTGTGGATGGTGAAGTGCTCATATCGGTGCATCACATCACAGGTCAAGCTGTCATGACCAACATCAAGCGTCATGCCGAGGCAGATGAACAGGTAATGGTTTCATTGCCTGGAGACGATTTACCCTCGGGGAGCTACATCATTCGGCTGCAATTCGATCAGGAATTCGTAGCACTTCCATGGGTCGTTGCTCATTGAGCTTGCTACCCCAGTGCTTCGTTTTGTACCTTTCTCTAAATTCCTTTGGCATGCACTTTCACGTTTTTTTTACTCCCTTCAGGGCATCGATTGTTGTCGTCATCCTTTTTTTCTGCTCAGGGCATCTTTGGGGCCAGACCGATGGGGGCCTTCCTTACAATCCAGATAGCGACAACAGCGGAACCATCGAAGTGAACGACCTCCTCGTTTTCTTGCCATACTACGGTGAATCCTTTCTGCCTGAGGGTATTATGCCGATTGAATTCGGCGGAACTGGCGCGAGTAGTTCCGCTGCGGCACGGGACTCTTTAGGGCTTTCATCCATCATGGACAGTCTTTGGGGCGCCCCTCCCGCGGCCTGGACGTGGGCGAATGGGTCCCTTCGGGTTTTGAAACAATTTTCCCAAGGATACAATACGGTTGCAACGGGCACCTATGCCCACGCATCTGGCACGAACACAAGCGCCACCGGGGCATATTCCCATGCCCAAAACCGGCAATCCAGTGCAACGGCAACGTGCGCTAGCGCTGAAGGGGAGGGAACCACCGCAAGCGGAACAGCGTCCCATGCTGAAGGTATGTTATCATCCGCGTCTGGATTGGCCGCGCACGGAGAAGGCTACAATACGATAGCAGCATCGAACTATAGCCATTCAGAAGGGTACGGGACTACGGCCGCAAGTACCGCCGCTCACGCAGAAGGATTTCTAACCGACGCGCTCGGTTTATATGGACACGCTGAGGGAAGGGAGACCGAAGCGGGAGGCACCGCATCCCATGCAGAAGGTTTAGAGACTATGGCCAGCGGATACGCCAGCCATGCCGGCGGTTACGGAAGTATCGCTTCCGGTTTGTACAGCCGTGCTCTCGGTCGTTTCACATCAGCTAGCGGTACAGCCGCATCAGCTTTTGGCCATGAAACCATTGCAGACCAAGAGGATGAATTGGTTGGTGGACGATTCAATGCATCTGGAGAAGAGGGGGTTTTATTTGCCATCGGAAACGGTAGTTCTGATAGCATGCGATCCAATGCTTTCGATGTTCATGAAGATGGTACGATTCGATTAAACGGAGATGCCATTGTTAGCGGTGAGGTCTGGATTGGTGGTTCTGCCGTAAGCGCGCTAATCGATTCGTTGGTCAACACGGTCAATGCGATGGAAAACACTATTTTGGAACTCCAAAATCAAATCGATATCCTGAATAGTGGGGAATAAAAAATCCCCAGCTAAAAGCTGAGGATTTTTAAACGTGTTCCCCGACCAGGACTCGAACCTGAAATATTGGTACCAAAAACCAGTGTGTTACCATTACACCATCGGGGAGTGCATCACGACCTTTAGGTCATTCAAGCGAGCGCAAAGATAAAGAAGGTTTCACTTAAGAAAAAGCCAAACGTCGCACTTGGTTTATCTTGGTGCCATGCTCGATTTATTGAATCTGATAGGAGGGGAGTACCGAGAGGCGCAAAACGGCACTTGGCTCGACAATATAGACCCGGCAACCGGTCAAATATTCGCCCGTATTCCACGTTCGGGAAAGGATGACGTTGCAGCTGCATACACCGCTGCAGAAAGCGCTTTCCCACTATGGTCTCGCACGTCTATAGAAAAAAGGGCGGCATGCTTGCGCAACCTCGCTCACATCGTTTCTCAAAACGCGGAAGCTTTGGCCCAAGCTGAATCCCAAGACAATGGAAAACCATTGTCCCTTGCACGAGCCGTCGATATTCCTCGTGCAGAAAAAAACCTTGCATTCTTTGCTGGAGCCATTGAGCAATTTCCTTCGGAAGCGCACATTCCCGCTGGACCGACACACATCAATTATACCCACCGCAAACCCATCGGCGTGGTCGGTTGCATTTCACCTTGGAATTTGCCCCTGTACCTGTTCACATGGAAGATCGCTCCGGCTTTGGCCGCGGGTAACTGCGTCATCGCGAAGCCTTCCGAAATCACCCCTGTCACCGCTTGGATGCTGTCCCAATGGATTGAAGAAGCTGGATTCCCTCCAGGCGTATTCAATGTCCTTCATGGCTTGGGGCCTGAAGTAGGGCAAGCCATTGTTGAACATCCTGGAATCAAAGCAATCTCGTTCACTGGAGGAACCTCCACTGGAGCTCACATTGCTCGCACAACGGCAAGCATGTTCAAAAAGCTTAGCCTCGAATTAGGCGGGAAAAATCCCGCAATCATCTTTTCGGATTGTGATTTTGATGCCGCTTTAGCGACAACCGTTCGCTCTTCATTCGCGAACCAAGGGCAAATATGCCTCTGCTCCTCTCGGATTCTGATCGAAGACAGCATCTATGATCGGTTTCGTGACGCTCTGATCGAAAAAGTAAAGCGAATGATTCCTGGTGACCCCCTGGATGAGCAAACGAAAATGGGTGCGGTAGTATCCGCAGCGCATCGGGATAAAATTATTCAACACATCGAGCTCGCCAAATCTGAAGGCGGGCAGTTGCTTTGCGGCGGTGGAAAAGCGTCAGCACCCAACAACCGGTGCGAAGACGGTTTTTTCGTCGCTCCCACGGTGTTTGAGAATCTGGGGGCCAACTGCCAATTAAATCAACAAGAAGTCTTTGGGCCCGTCATCACTTTGCAACGGTTTTACAGTGAGGACGAAGCCATCCAGCTAGCCAACGCTACTGAATACGGATTGGCCGCCACCATTTGGACCACCGATTTAAAGAAAGCCCATCGGACCGCTGCACGCGTTGAAAGCGGTATTGCTTGGGTGAATTGTTGGCTTGTACGTGATTTACGAACCCCATTTGGTGGGGTCAAGGCATCAGGTGTGGGCAGAGAGGGTGGATGGGAGGCCTTGCGATTCTTCACCGAGCCTCAAAACGTATGCATCGAACTCTAAATTGAGGATCTCTTTTACAAGCCTAACCTCAGTAAGACTCGTGCCTTGATTTATTCCCGTTTGTGAAAAACCAGCCTAAGTACTGATCAAACCAGTTGCAGAGACTGCTGATTTTAGAGTTGAGCATCGTTGTAAATCGTTGGGCGCAATCTAGTGTGAAAATACGGTTTTACCCACATCCAATTGTGGATAATTTCAAGCGAGACACAACCAAGGCGCCTGCGCACTGTTGACTTTTAGATGTTAAACTGTTTCAAAACCATGACGTACCCCGCTCCATTTTTATTGCTCTTGGCAAGTTTTTCAATCCTTTCAGGATGTGTCAGTTTGAAACAGTTCGATGCGTTGCAGTCCGACTATGATACGCTCGAGATAAAACACCGCCAACTGACATTGGAGGGGCAAGATGGGGAAATTGATCGCCGCGAGTTGGCGGGAAGAATCAATGTGTTGACCCAAGCCAGGGAACAGCTCGTTGCTGATACCATTCGATTGGGCCGCCGGGTGGCACGGGCAGAATCCGATGTCAAGCGTCTGCGTGAATTGAATGATGTCCTGACTTCAGAGAGCACTAGTAAAATGGCGGCCATCAATGATGAGAATCGTGCATTATTGGAAGACTTAAGCCGGATAAGAAAAGAGCTGCAAGACCAAGAAGATGCGTTGTCCGCGCTCAGTCGCGATCTGGAAAGAAGGCAGCAAGAATTGGCAGATCGTTCACTGCGTGTCGAAGAGCTCGAAGGATTATTAGCATCGCGAGATGCAGCAGCAGAAGCATTGCGTAGCCAATTGGCCGCTGCACTGCTGGGATTCGCAGACCGAGGTCTCTCGGTTGAACAACGAAATGGCAAAGTCTACGTCAGCTTAGAAGCCCAGCTGCTCTTCCCCTCAGGTAGCACCACCATCAATACGGAAGGCCAACAAGCATTGCGCGATCTAGCCGCTGTTATCAGCAATCAATCACAACTCGAAATCATTGTTGAGGGTCACACCGATACCGATCAATTGAGATCCCCTTCTATCCCTCGGAACAACTGGGAATTGAGTGTTCTCCGCTCTACGGCCGTCATTGAAATCCTCACGCAATCCGGTGTTGACCCCATCGCCCTATCCGCGGCTGGTCGCAGCGAATACCACCCCGTTGATGAAGATGAAAAGGCTCGAAATCGTAGAATAGAAATTATCATAGCCCCCAACTTAGATCCACTTTTCGAGCTCATCCGGCAACCAGAGTAAGCTCAGAATTCGAGCGTTAGAGGAACCTCTAGTCCCACGCTAACATTCGACTAGATTAGTTGATTGGCACGATAAAGCTTCCTTGAGCGAGATTGACACTCGCCCCAATGGCATCTACGACCGTGCCCATGAATGTGCCAACAATGATCCCCCCGCTCGTTGCATCGACATAGTCGACTTCGACCGTGACGTTGCCACCAAACGTGGATGTGTAATTCACGCCCAAGACATCGGTATACCCACAAGCCGTAGGAATGGTCGCAGGCGCACACAAAATCGTGATTCCATTCTGCCAGCCCAGTGCTGGAGCTTCCAACGAAAGGCCAATTTCCTCCCCTGATATGGTTGTTCCGAGGACCATGATGGTCGTCCCAGCCAAGGACCCGACCACACCGATGTCTTCGGCAAGTTTTGTGCTTCCGTTGACCTTCCATGTGATTATGCCCATGCAATCTGGACAAGTCGAACCTCCGCAGTCCACGTATAGCTCATCGCCATCCAACAATCCATTGGTGCAATTGCCGTTGGTTGCACATGGGTCACAGTCGCCACCTCCGCAATCAATGCCTATTTCATCACCGTTCATAAATCCATCAACACACGTTGGACAAATTTCACAATCCGGCCCACCACAATCCACTCCTTCCTCTAAACCATTGAGCAACCCATCGCCACAGAGCTCACCGCAAGCAACGCCGGTATCTCCACCACAATCAATCCCGCCCTCACCAGGGTCCAGCACTCCGTTGTAATTCGTTGCGCAGGGATCACATTCTCCCCCGCAATCCACCCACTGCTCACCAAGAAGAACATCGTATTGCCCGTTTTCACAGGGGTCACAAGCTTGGCAAATCGGTCCTCCACAATCAATCAATTCCTCGCCATTGTTGAGGATTCCATCGTAACAATTATCCGGAATTTGATTGTCTTCGTTGAGGCAGCCAGTCATGACAAACATGACGGAAAACAAGGCAAAAAACAGAGGGAATGAACGGTTCAGGTGCATCGTAAATCAATTAAAAGAAGGCGTTTGCAGATTCATTGTCCTAAATTAGGCAGGGCCAAGATAAGTTGCAGGCGTCAACTCCGCATGTTTTTCGTTGAACTTGGCTCCTCGCTCCCCATGGAAATTAGCTCTTGGATTATAGAACCGAAGCCTGAAAGGTCCGCCGTTGAACGCCTAATGCAAGACGCCGGCTTAACCGAATTGGTTGCGTCCTTGCTAATTCAACGCGGAATGAGTGATCCTCAAGAAGTCATCGCATTTTTGAATCCTGGCTTCACCAACATGCATCATCCAATGCTGATGAAGGACATGCGAAAAGCCGTTGAACGGCTTAATGAGGCCATCGAAGATGATGAACGCATATTGATCTATGGAGATTACGATGTAGATGGCACGACGGCTGTCGCTATGACCGCCAGTTATCTGCAAGGCGTGGGAGCGCAGATAAAAACCTACGTCCCTCATCGCTATGAGGAAGGGTATGGTGTCAGTTCAGAGGGGGTGAATTGGGCTGCCGAAAATGGCTACTCGTTGATGATTACCTTGGACTGTGGCACCAAAGATTTCGCTTCGCTCGCGCAAGCAAAAGCACAAGGAATCGATGTCATCATTTGCGACCACCACCTGCCCGAAGAGCAACTTCCTGATGCCTTTGCAATTCTCAACCCTAAACGTCCTGATTGTTCTTATCCATTTAAAGAACTTTCCGGTTGTGGAGTCGCATTTAAACTCCTGCAAGCACTAGCTCATACCATGGATTTGCCAGAGGGTGGTGTGCTGGAAGAATTGGACTTGGTTGCTATTAGCATTGGTGCAGACTTAGTAGAACTCACAGGCGAGAATCGCATCATGGCATCGCAAGGCCTCAAGCAATTGAAAAAAAGGCAACGGCCCGGGATTTTCGCGTTGATGCGTGCCGCAGACATTCAGCAAGCGCCCCAAACCATCCGTGACATCAGCTTCACGTTGGGACCCCGAATCAACGCAGCTGGCCGGATGGACCACGCACAGCGGGTGGTTGACCTCCTGATGGAGACCAGCGAAAACCGAGCTGGTGAACTGGCGCGGGAAATCGAAGAAATGAATTTGAAGCGTCGTGCCGTTGATGAAGACACCACCGAACAGGCAATGGCTCAATTGCAACAATCCGACCCCGATTCCTTTTGCAATTTAGTCGCAGGAAAAAACTGGCATCGCGGGGTGGTCGGCATTGTTGCGAGCCGACTCATTGAAAGCCGTTACCGCCCCTCAATCGTCTTATCGGAGGAGGAGGACGTTTTGATAGGAAGCGCTAGATCCGTTGATGGTGTGGATATTCACAAGGCCCTCGAGGAATGCTCGGATTTATTGACCCAATTCGGAGGACATCCGATGGCAGCCGGATTGAGTTTGCCTACTGAAAACCTCGACGCTTTTCGAGACAAATTAGAGGCCTCCATCAAACGTCAATTGAATGGCATAACTCCGCAACCCATCGTCCGCTGTGACCAAGAAGTGAAATTGGGGGACCTCACTTTTGAAGCTTGGCGAGAAATGCAGTTGTTGGAACCGTTCGGTCCTGGAAATCACACCCCCGTATTCATTGTTCGAGGCGTTCAATGCAACCGCCCTCCGCGCACCATAGGGAATCAAGGAAAGCATCTTAAGCTCACCATTGGCCACCCTGAATTCGATCAGCCACAGCTCGATGCGATTGGCTGGAATATGGGTCACGTGGCCCAAACCTTAAAGGGATGGAAAACCATGGATTTGGCCTTCACCTTGGTCAAAAACACGTGGCAACAACGTGGGTGGCAAAACCGAACCGAGCTGAACCTTCACTTGAGGGCCATTCGGCCAACGGAGTAAGCGGGCTCTATTCTATTTCAGGAACACCTGATTCCTTTGGAGGAGGTGATGCAATAAGATGCACATCCCGTTGCGGGAAAGGGATTCTGATTCCAGAATTGCGGAATGACTTATCTACCTCAAATCGAATGCTGCTGCTAATGACCTGACGCAACCAAGGCTCTTCTACCCAAAACAACACACTGAATTCAAGTGCGGAATCTCCAAAATTCTTGAAAAGCACGCTCGTTTGTTCTTTGCGCATCACTTTCGGCTCATTGTTGGCACATTCCATCAAGATGTCTTTGACCCGCTCCACATCTGAACCATACGCTACCCCGACTTCAACTCGCAACAGCGTCGCTTGATCTCCTTGAGTATAATTTCGAACAGTCTGGCCCGATATCAGTCCGTTGGGCATCACAATTAAATTGCCATAACGCGTAATCACCCGAGTCGATCTTAAGTCAATACGCTCAACCCTGACCAACATCCCGTCCACTTCCAACTCATCACCAACCCGCACCCCACCCTCAAAGAGCAACACAAATCCCGACACAACATCATTGAAGAAGTTTTGTAGTCCAATTCCAACACCGACTAACAGTGCTGCCGATCCCGCCCAAATAACAGTCAAATCAATTCCGATTGTTTCCAAGGCAACACTGAATGCCGCGATATAAATAATGGTTCGCAGCAACCGCGTGATCATGAAGGTCTTTCCTTCATCCATGCTTGTTTTGCGAAACAATCGATTCAACAATACGCGCACTATCCAAACAAAGATCTGAGCAACAACGTAAACCAACAGAACCGCCAAGATGTCCGAAAATGAGAAGCTAAAGCTTCCCAGGTCAATGCTTGAATTCAGAAATTGCTTCATCACGATTTTTCTACGAGCAGTTTATACCTCAGCATATTATGGAAGAATGGCGACGCCAAAGTAACGGGCAATTTCCTTCTTCTGCACATCCAAGAGTTTCCGCTTTTCCAACAAATCCCTCATCCCTTGAATGGCCGTTTCGTCTCCCTCATCTACGGCGGAAGACAGAGCAATAAGTGCTTCTTGAATGATCTGAATTTCCTGGCGGTTCTGATTCAACTTCAAGTAATGCATGGAATCCATCAAGGCCTTATGAAGCAAGTCCGATTCTTGGGCTGGGAAAATATCATGCACCTCGGCCCATCTTTCGCTGACTTGATCGCGGATCACCAGCGCATCGGTCACACTCGAATGAATGGTGGGGTCCTCATGTGACAGCAATTCCCCCATATCTGGGACTTTCCCCTTAGCCAAGGCTCCTTGGTAAAAGGATAACACGGCTTGGCAAGATGAATGAATCAACTGCAGCCCGTTTTCTTCCAAATGATGCAACGTCAATTCCGCAAATGAAACGGAGATTTGTTCTTTTGACTGTTCGCTAGACTCATCATCATCATCGGTCTCCAAATCCACTTGCAACGTATGGCGACCATAACGGATCAATAAGCGGATGAGGTCCAACTCCAACACCTCTCGGTGATCCGACGTTCGTCGCAATTCAGGAACCCCGATTTCTTCAGGGGAATTAGATGCTGGAGCACCTCCATCTGTCCATTCTGTCGGGATATGAATCGGCCCTGAGCCTTCATTTCTTTGCTTCTTGTATTCCTCCCGCTTAGCGGCCTTTTGCTCTTCGAGTATCCGGTTCCTCTGGATTTTATTGGCTTCAAGTTGAAGCTTCTCCTCTGGCATCCCCAACTCCTCAGCGGCAAGTTTGAGATAAACGCCTTGTTGAATAGAGTCTGGTATCACTGAAATGGACTCGATAACGCTGTGGATCATCTCCGATCGCTTGACAGGGTCTGAACCCGCTTCTTGCGACAAGATATCCATCTTGAAGGCCACAAAATCCTTCGCCTCTTCGGCGATATAATGCTGAAGCGCTTCTGTTGTGACCTTCTTGCTATAACTGTCTGGGTCATCGCCATCTGGAAAGAGGACGACTTGAACATTCATTCCCGCAGCCAAGAGCAGGTCCACTCCTCGCAATGAAGCCCGAATTCCTGCAGCGTCTCCGTCAAAGAGCACGGTCACATTTTTGGTAAATCGTCGAACCAATTTAATCTGGCCAGCCGTCAAAGCGGTACCGCTGGAGGAAACCACGTTTTCCAGTCCTGCTTGGTGCATGGCCATGACGTCCGTATATCCCTCCACCAACATCACCCTGTCCGCTTTGGCGATCGCCGGTTTGGCCAGATGAACCCCGTAGAGAACATCTCCTTTATGGTACAACGGACTTTCCGGGCTGTTGAAATACTTGGCAACTTGTTTGTCGTTGCGCAATGTTCTCCCACCAAAGGCGATGAATCTTCCTGTCACATCCCGAATAGGAAACATGACGCGACCTTTAAAGAAATCCCAGAGCTTATCGTCCTTTTGTTTGGACAAGCCCAAAGCGAGCAAACGTTCCTTCGTATATCCTGCATTTTGAGCAGCTAGGCTCATCGACTCCCATTGATCGGGACAGTAACCGACCCCAAATTTCTCCAATATCTCCTTGCGGAATCCTCGGTTTTCGAAATATGTCAACCCAATCGCTTGTCCCTCTTCGGAATCCTGCAGTTGAGAT
>JAPKCA010000123.1 GCA_028823145.1 Flavobacteriales bacterium | reverse complement strand
CGCCGAAGCTGATCGCTCCACTGGAATCAGTGATGCTGCCGTTCGCCAAAGTCAAAGTGCCAAATGTAGAACCCGCAGCTGTATTTACTATACCACTTACGTCCAGTGTACCGTGCATATCAACGTCTCCGAGTACGTCCAACGTACCATCGATGTCTGTGTTATCCAAGTTGGATATTCCGTCAACATCAATAGATTCAGCTAGAATCACACCTCCTCCTTGTAGCAAGGAATCGGTCCGCAACATCAATGTGTCCAGCTTCGCATCCAAACGAAGAATATTCAATGACATAAATGCTCTTTGACCCACAAGAGTTCTGTCAATCACCGTAGTGTCGACGTTCGTTTGGGCATTCAGGTTGCTTGCGTTGGTCAACGAAAACAATCCTGCAAGACCCAAAGACAGGCAAAGGCGGAAAATATAAGCTTGCTTCATCACGAAATAGTTTGGAGTATAAAAATAGTGTTTTAATCTTAATTAATCAACTTTCGTCGTGTTTAATAGTCAATTAGGCTTAAGGAACAAGCCTCAGATCTACAATTCTAACCAACGTTATCGAAAAAAAAGGACCGTGAATAGCACCAGAGAGCCATCCTCGCCAGGGAGTAACACACCTCACTTCACTCGAACCATCTTACTTCAGAGCAACACGAAGATTGCTTCGATTATCCCATGCCATGACTGCGGCTACAGAGCAAATCATGGGCGCAAAAACCGGTGAAACAAACCAGGAAATCACGGGGATGGACATCCATAAATAAAATGGAAGCCCAACGCCAAAAACCATGGATCGATGTTTCCAGCTCATTGCAAGGCCCTCGAGAATACCCAGCTTCTTCCTTTCCCATAGATAATCATATACCGACGCCCCATAAAACCAAGCACTTGCAATGGCCCCAATGATGGAAATCAAAGGAACCAAAATGACAGCGAATCCGGGAATCATTAGTCCAATGAATACTGAGCTAAAAAGCAACATCAATCCAAGACTGATTTCAATTAAAAACAAAAGCAAAGCTGAACCCAATCCCCTAAACAATTCCCAGAGCCAGACACGAATGACAAATGGTCGGTCCAAGTCCAACAAAATAGCTTCTGAACGTTCTGAAATCCAAGCCATCAAGGGGCCCAACGACATCAAAACCAAATACTTAGTTGTTTTTATTTTGACCCAAAACATCACCACCCAAAACATCACATCTAGTGTGAAAAGAGAGAGTTTATGCATCCATTCCTTGAACCACCCTACCGATTCGAGGGTATCGTCCGGAATTCCGAATGTTTGCAACAAAATCGGCTCGACCCATGACCCCAGTTGTTCATGGAGTGCCTGAATCGCCCAGAATCCCAAAGTCACAAAAATCAAGGTTACCGCTGCGGCAATGGCGAATCCATAGGACAAGCCATTGGTGCGAATAAACGCGAATGCGGCACGATGAGCACGCCAACCCAACAGAAAAGGTGCAGGGGAAGATTTAGATTTCATGGTTTTAGACAGCTCATGCCTATCAAATTTACGCTGTTGGCATCTAACCGCCCAAAGCCCGCATTTCAGCGGAAGAAAGAAGCAAATTGCCACATGAGAATTCATTTCATCGCCATAGGCGGAAGTGCCATGCATAATTTAGCTCTAGCCATGCACGATGGGGGGCATGAGGTGAGTGGTTCCGATGATCAAATTCTTGAACCATCCAAAGGACGATTGCTTGCCGCAGGCATCTTGCCTTCAAACCATGGTTGGTTTCCAGATCAAATTACGGAGGCACTCGACGTTATCATCTTGGGGATGCATGCACGACCTGACAATCCCGAACTTCTTCGTGCACAAAAACTCGGGTTAAACGTACAATCCTATCCCGAATTCTTGTTTCACGCAACCGAAAATCAACAGCGAGTGGTGATCGGCGGGTCTCATGGAAAAACCACGGTCACCTCCATGCTCCTTCATGTCCTTCATGGCATAGGGAAAAAAGTGAACTATATGGTGGGAGCGCAGCTCGAAGGGTTCGACCGAATGGTCGCATTGGACGATCAATTGGACATGGCCATTTTTGAAGGAGATGAGTACCTGAGTTCGCCCATCGACAGAAGACCCAAGTTTTTCTGGTACAAGCCTCATTTCGCTATTCTCACAGGAATTGCATGGGATCATATCAATGTTTTTCCTACTGAAGCAGATTATGTTTCCCAATTCGCAAAATTCATAGACACGCTGGCCCCAAATGCTACATTGATTTGGTGCGAGGAGGATGAAAAATTGCAAAAGATCGTGGCCGAAAGAACACGAACAGACATCCGTTGCATTCCGTACCGGACTCCTTCGCATCAACCTATGGCCAATGGCCAAATGCGCGTGGCATTCGATGAAGACCACCACATCGAGACCCATTTGGTCGGATCGCACAACATCCAAAACCTCAGCGGAGCTCGGAAATTGGCCTCAATTCTGGGGATATCCGAGTCCATATTCGATGCCGAAATCGTTCAATTTTCTGGTGCCGCTCGGCGGTTGGAGTCACTTCATTCCACCAAAGATTTTCAAGCCTTTCGTGATTTTGCCCACGCACCTTCCAAACTCAAAGCCACCACATCAGGTGTCAAAGCATCCTATCCTGATTGGGAATTGACCGCGTTTTTCGAACTCCACACCTTTTCCAGTCTGAACAAGGATTTCTTGCCCTCGTATGTTGATTCGCTGCGCGACGCAGATCATGCGGTGGTGTATTATGATCCCGCCGTTTTATCTCACAAAAACATGCCAAAACTCGACCCGGCATTTATTCGAGATTGTTTTGGGGAAGTCACCGACTTGGAAATCATTACTTCATTCAAAACCTTGGAGAAGCGCTTTGATTCAGTTCCTCGGAAAAACCATGTACTGCTCATGATGAGCTCAGGTTGGTTCAGCGGATTGGACTGTGAATTTGATGGACCTTAACCCAATCCCACATCCAAGGACATCATGACCAAAAAGCCGCCTATGAATCCAAGGGTGGCAAAATCCGTGTATTTGTCCAATTGTGTTTCAGGTATCACTTCTTCAACTACCACGTAGATCATCGCTCCGGCAGCAAAGGCCAAAGCGTACGGCAAAATCGGCTGCATCTGCATGACCGCTAAGGCTCCTATAACGCCCGCTATGGGTTCCACAACGGCCGACAATTGACCAAACCA
Organism: Flavobacteriales bacterium; assembly: GCA_028823145.1. Classification (GTDB taxonomy): domain Bacteria; phylum Bacteroidota; class Bacteroidia; order Flavobacteriales_D; family Sanyastnellaceae; genus UA16. Next base: position 2,014 of record JAPKCA010000123.1, on the reverse strand, counting down.
GAAGGACCTACCTCGAGAAACCCCTTGTCTTCTCAGCGGCATGCTGACGGCCAATCCCTCTGGGAAATTTTGAATGCCAATGCCAATGGCCAATGCCACTGCTCCCCCAACCGTTGCTCCATCCATTCCAAGGGCAGCTGCTCCAAACAAAACCCCAACGGCCAGGCCTTCAGGGATGTTATGAAGTGTGATCGCCAAAACCAACAACGTTGAGCGATGCCAATCCGTTTTGGGACCTTCGGCATTTTCCTTCGTGAAGTTGATGTGCAGGTGGGGGGTGAGTTTGTCCAACAAATGAAGAAAAAGGGCCCCGACTCCAAAACCAATCGCGGCTGGAACCACCTTGGCAAACCCTTCGCCTGCTGTCATTTCAATGGCGGGAGCAAGCAGTGACCAAAAACTCGCAGCGACCATGACTCCACCTGTAAAGCCCAGCATACCGTCAAACCATTTCCGATGCATATTCTTGAAAAAGAATACCAAGGAAGCACCTGCAGCGGTCAAGAACCACGTAAATAAAGTCGCAAAGAGCGCCGCTTTTACAGCTCCCAGTTCAGACATCCAATCAATCAGTTGATCCATCATGCCGTTATCAATTTTGTTTCATTTCAACGAGGAGATTTTGAGCTGTCTCATGGGAGATGGTGGCTTGCCGACCATCCGGCCATTCCAACACCAACCCATCATCAAACTCATACCGTTGGACCACGATCAGCTGCAAGCCCAATTGGATGTGCATGGTATTCAAGTGTTGGAGAAATTCTTCTCCACTATTCAACACCCCTTTGATCAGAACCACACTTCCTGGCTCAGCCTGAGAAGCTTGTACGAGGTTCCGTCCATCTTTCCATTTTCCAAGGGCATTTGGGATTGGATCACCGTGGGGGTCAAACGCCGGATGCCCCAAAAAAGCATCCAATCGATTGGTCAATTCTTCTCCACCGATGTGCTCCAATTCTTCTGCCCATTGGTGGACCACATCCCAACCAAAATTCAATTTTTCCACTAGAAAAACCTCCCATAATCTGTGTTTCCGAAGCGTTGCCAAAGCAATACCCTTTCCTTCACCCGTAAGCTGGACTCCTTTGTACGCCTCGTGTTTTACCCAGCCCTCATCCGCCAACTTATGCAACATACTGGTTACAGAAGCCGGCTTTGTCTCCAATTTGTCTGCCAATGCTTGATTCGAGACGATGTCAGCTCTTCCTTCCAATTTCAGGATAGCCTTCAGGTAGTTTTCACGACTGATGGTTTGCATGTTTCCAAATTTTAGCAAAAGTAACAATATTTTTAGACACACCTAAATTTATTGTGAGTTTGGTGGTTTGCATTCGATATTCGCATATGAAAACGCTTTGGATCGCGCGCCATGCTGATGCGGAAATACATCGGAAAGATTTCACGCGTCCGCTATCCTTCCAAGGACGAGAAGACGCGCGGAGCGTCGCCACTGCCATCATGTCCTTTTGGACTCCAGGCACAAGATCCTTTCATTCCACTGCCCTCCGCACTTCGGAAACCGTCCAACTGTGGTCCTCAGTGCTCGGACCATCATTTGATTCTCGGCCATCCGATCAACTATACTTGGCAACAGGTGAAGATTTGATGCAATTCATTTGCTCCATTCCTGCCGCCATCCATCAGGCCTGTATCGTTGGACACAATCCCGGAATTAGTCAATTCGCCTCACAATTAACGGGGCAATTAATCGGCTTGAAACCCGGTGATGCCGCGCTTATTCAGATTGAATTGAACGATTGGGGTGAAGTCTCATCTGATTTTGGGAACTTGCAACAGATCTTCACACCTAGTATTACACTCTAGTCACATGAACCCTCGTTTTTCTTGGCGCACCATTCTAGGCACCCTTGGCTTTCTCCTTCTACTCGTTGCTTTGTGGCGGTTTATGGCCTTGGTCGGCTACCTATTGGCTGCAGTGGCGTTGAGTTTTGTTGGGCGCCCAATCGTTTTGCTTTCACAACGGATTAAGATTAAGCAAAGGGCCCTACCAGCT
>JAPKCA010000122.1 GCA_028823145.1 Flavobacteriales bacterium | reverse complement strand
GACCCACTGGTCGCTCCCAAAGCTTTCCGGATACCAATTTCCTTGGTGCGTTCACGCACAACAATGGCCATGATATTCGCCACGCCCATGGCGCCTGCCAACAACGTCATCAATCCGATGAACCAAACAAAAAGATTGATTCCTTTAAAAACCTGTCGGAATGTCTCCGCCTCCTCATTGCGGTTGGTGACCGAAACGCCCTCTGAATCCTCGGGGTGAACCGCCAATCGATTCTTCAACCATCCAAGCAGAGTCACGGACGTTTTACGGGTGTCATCAATGTCGTCATCTCCCGTCCCAATCGCTAACCGACGGACAATATCCGAACCTTGAAATAGTTTTTGAGAAGTTGAAAAAGGGACGAATATTCCGCGATTTTCCCACCGAGACCCCGGCTTATTGAAAGCACCGACGACCACAAATTGAATGCCTCGCATTTGGATGAAAGCACCGATGGTTTGCTCCGGCTTTGTGCCACGTGGAAACAAGTCTTCCAAACACTGCCCTCCAATGACCGCAACTTTTCGTTCCAATTCCACATCGTACTGAGAGATGAATCGTCCAGCGGTCAATTTCGTGTGCGCCAATTTGGCTTGATCAGGATCCACTCCTCTTATGCTGTAACTGCCTTGTTGATTACCATACCGTACAATGGACCCCCATTGAAAGTTTTGTCGGCTCCAAGCTGGAATTGTATCCAATTGTGCTTTTAGGGCCTGTTCATCGGGGTTGTGAATATTCACGGGCCGATTGGGTTTCCGCCCTCGGTATGCCAGTTGTGTTCTCCCGGTTCTTACGTTGAGAATATTGGCCGCATCATCTCCAAAAGATGATTGAACACCGGTTTCGAGTCCCGACCCCAGACCCTGCATCACGACCAAAATAAAAATACCCAAAGCAATGCTCAAACCAGTCAATGCCGTTCGTAGTGGATTGCTCAATACCGTGTGCGCTATCTCTAGCCAGGTATCCCGATCAAACATGAGCGACCGAATCTTGGCTTTCAATCCGACCATCCTTCAGCCGGATGATGCGGTCACACAAATTGGCAATCTCATTTTCATGGGTCACAACCACAATGGTGATTCCCTCTTGATTGATTTGACGTAAAACTTTCATGACCTCATCCGAAGTCGTTGAATCCAGAGCTCCCGTCGGCTCATCTGCCAAGATGACCCGTGGTTGAGCAATCAATGCACGTGCTATGGCAACCCGTTGCTTTTGCCCTCCACTCATTTGATTGGGAAGGTGATCCGCCCAATCGGCCAACCCCACTTTTGTCAAATATTCCATGGCCTTGCGGTTGCGCTCGCGACGCGGAACTTTTTGATAATAGAGCGGCAAAGCCACATTGTCCAAAGCCGTTTTGAATGAAATGAGGTTGAAACTTTGGAATACAAAACCGAGAAATTGACTTCGGTACCTCGCTGCTTGACGCTCGCTCAGACCATCCATATCCATCCCATCCAAGGCATAACTCCCCTCATCAAAATCATCCAAAAGCCCCAAAACATTGAGCAAAGTGGATTTACCTGAACCGCTGGACCCCATAATAGCGACGAGCTCACCCGCCTCAATGCGGCAGTCAATCCCCTTCAACACTTCCATGGTTTGGGGACCTGTACGGTAAGACTTTCGGAGGCCTTGCAGGGAAATCACACCGCGAAGATAACAGCGAACAAAAGACTCATCCTTTCGGAGTATCCAAATCCTGTGAAAACATCCAATCACGCGTAGCCAACATCAACGGCTGCATAAAGGCGTCTTCCTTCAAAAAAGGAACATGTTCGCGTAATCCGTCCTGCAACTTGCCCAACTTTGGAGCCAACCCTGTTCGACCCTTCAGATCCACCGCTTGCGCCGCACTCATGCATTCGACAGCGAGCACCTGCTCCACATTGTCCAAAACCCGCCACAACTTCAAGGCCGCATTTGCCCCCATGCTCACATGGTCTTCCTGACCATTGGAACTATCAATGGTGTCCGACGAAGCAGGCATGCACAACTGTTTGTTTTGTGAAACCAGGGCAGCAGAGGTGTACTGCGGAATCATAAACCCGCTGTTCAATCCCGGATCCGGTGACAAAAATGCGGGTAAACCCTGGCGGCCTGAAAGCAACTTAAACGTTCGACGTTCTGAAATACTTCCCCATTCGTGCGCAGCCAGCGCCAATTGATCGAGTTGCAAAGCAAGCGGTTGTCCATGAAAATTTCCTCCAGAAAGGATTTTTCCAGACTCCGGGAAAATCAGAGGGTTGTCGGTCACCGCGTTGATCTCCTCCTCAAAAACTTCGCGTGCAACGCCTATTGCGTGACGCGAAGCGCCATGAACTTGTGGCGCACAACGGAAAGAATAAGGATCCTGGACTTGTTTGCGCGCCTCCCTTTGCCAAGCACTGCCTTCAACCCAATACCGGATCCTTGCAGCAGATGTTTTTGCCCCGTCGTGATTCCTGGCCTCATGGATGGCTGGATCAAAAGGCTCAGAACGTCCATGCCAAGCCTCCAAAGACCAAGCACAAAGCGCATCAGCCCATTCAGAAATACGTTCAAGGCGTCTCAACGCCATGACCCCATATCCGAGCATCATCTGCGTTCCATTGATCAATGCAAGGCCTTCCTTGGCACCCAAATGAATGGGGTCCCACCCTTTGGCCAACAGCAAATCAGCGGAACGAACGACCGCCCCTTCGACATGGACCTCGCCTTCCCCTATCAGCGGCAAAACCAAATGAGAAAGGGGAGCCAAATCACCACTCGCCCCTAACGACCCTTGCGAGGGAACAACCGGAAGCATCCCCAAATTCAGGTGATCCAACAGCCGTTGTACCGTGGCGAGTTGAACCCCACTGTGTCCCTTTGAAAGGGATTTGATTTTCAACAACAGCATAGCCCGAACGATGGGCTCAGGTACATCCTCTCCCACACCACATGCATGAGAAATCAAAATATTTCGCTGCAGCAGATGCAGCGAGGCATCGCTAACACGGGTATGTGCCAAGTCCCCAAATCCAGTGTTCACCCCATAAATCGGATCAGCATCGGTGTCTTTTATCACTTGCTGCAAAAAGTTGTAGCATGTTTCCGTAGCCGAAACTGCATCGTCCGACAACTGCAAAGGCTCCTCTGATTCGAGGAGTCTCCAAACCTTTTCAAGGTCCCACCATTTCAAATCCATCTGCAAGTTATTTATGGCTCCAAGATAAAGCGATTGGGTCCGAATTGTACTTTGTATATTCGATGCGCAATTGATTATCCCATTTGCTCTTCACGACTGCGACTACTTCATTGCTAACAACGACACATGCCTCGATCGATTTCTTATTATGCCCTCAGCTTCGTCATTTTCTCGTTCAGTTTATGTGTTGACCTCAGTGGGCAAACTATGGCATCGACTTCCGAAAAAAACGATCGCAAAGCGGAGGTTTTATCCAACCACACGACGATTGACACCCTGAGCAACGGGTTGCAAGTCATCATCATCGAAGACAGCTCTGAACATCAGCTGACACTGGCCTGGGGAGCACACCACATGCCATCGAAGGAATCCGATCGCGTTGGAACTGCGGCATTGACGGGGGAACTATTGCGCATGGGTTCCGGTCATCTTATGGGGGATTCATTGGATGCAAAATTGGAGGAACTTGGAGCAGCAATTTCAACCAAAGCCGGGAGGATCTGGGCCACTTCTCCAGACTCTTCGTCTTATGAAACACTGGCCATTTTCGCGGACATCTTGATGCAGCCTGTCTTTCCGGAAGAATCTTTAACAGAAGCCAGAAATCGACATTTGGCCGGGCTCAAAGAAATGGACAGCAACCCCAAAGGCATTGCAAACAGAGTAGGTCGTCGGGTACTATTCGGCCCCAATCACCCATACGGGGAATTGGAAACGGATGAATCTTTGATGCTGATTTTGCGGGATGATTTGGTTCGATACCATGAAACTCATTACCGCCCCAACATGAGCTCGCTGGTCATCTACAGTGGTCTCTCGGCCGATGACCTCCTTCCATGGATTGACGAAATGCTAGGTCATTGGAACGGTCTTGAAATCGGCAGACCTCATAACCGGAAGCCCACTATTCCCATGAGCAATCGCGTTTGCTTTGTCGACAATCCGGAAGCCTTGGAGTCGGTTATTCATTTGTCCCATGTTGCGAATGTGAAACCCAACAGCCCTGATCGAACAGCAATCGATGTTTTGAATGTTCTGCTTGGACAAGCGGGGTTCAATCATCTGCTGCAAAAGAAACTCATGAAAGAGCAGGGACAAGATGTGGACGTACGTTGTCAATTCAATTTTGACCCCATCATGGGAAGTTTTGTTGTCGAGATGACAGCCAAAAATCAGGTTACGGCCCGGACCATTGCTACCGCATTGAGCGTTCTAAATGAAACCGTTCAAAATCAATTTGATGACGACCTTGTCAACGAAGCCATTTTGCATGCCCAGAACGTCTTCATGGATTCCTTTGCGGATTCAAATTCAACGGCTCTTATGAGCTTGGAATGGATCAATAACGGTTTTGAAGTCCCATTCTACCGAAACTATCTCAGCGCATTGGAACAGGTTAAAGCCCGCGATGTGAAGCGCGTAGCCATTCGATACCTGAGGCCAAAGAATTTATTCATTACCGTGGTTGGCAATCGACAGGCTATTTCGGAATCTCTTGTTTCATTTTCTGGAAAAGGTGAATTGGATTATTATGACACCAGAGGAAACTTCCTGAGGGAATTGGACCCTGTTCCAGAAGGAGAAACCAGTCAGAGCGTGATTGAGCGGTTCTATGAAGCTTGCGGTGGCATTTCTAAGTTTGAAGGACTGAAATCGCTCCGTAGACTAGGCATCATGAATCCCGAACAAGAATCAGGCTTGCGGGTAGAGTTCGTCGATATTTTCGGATTCGGTCATGCTATGAGAATGTCCAATGAAGAACAAATGATGATGGAGCAAGTCTTCACCTCAGATCGATCTTTTATTCGTCAAATGGGACAAGTCCGGGAAATGAATGAGAAGCGACATGAGCGTGAAAAATCAAAATTATTTGCAGCTCCTCTGCTTCATCTCAGTGAACTTGGGAGAGAAGTGACCTTGGTTGGTGTAGACGCTCGGGTTTCGCCTCCTTGCTATGTTGTCGAAGTCCGAAAAGATGACAACCTATTGGAAACCCTGTTTTTTAATCAAGAAAACCATTTACTTGAACGCGCCACC
>JAPKCA010000121.1 GCA_028823145.1 Flavobacteriales bacterium | reverse complement strand
CTTCAAAACTAGCGGAATACGAGGTCAATGCCTTGCAAGACTTTGATACCATTGCTGCTATTTCAGCCGAAGACATCGCGCGATTCAAGTCTCTGGGCTGCTCATTGCCCATGCACCTCCTTCCCTTTGGATTGGATGACAATGAATGGCCCAAACCGAATGACCGTTCGGTCAATCATGTCTTTCATTTGGGTGCCATGGACTGGCGACCCAATCAACAAGGTGTCCGATGGTTTACCAACCGTGTTTGGCCATTGGTTCGGCAACGGATTCCTCAAGCTGAATTGAGACTGGCTGGAAGGCACTTCCCTTCCAATTGGTCAGTTCCAGAATCCATGGGCATTGAGATTCTCGGTGAAGTTAAAAATGCATGGGAAATGATGACCGATTCTGGCATCATGATCATTCCCTTACTCAGCGGAAGTGGAATGCGGATTAAGGCAATTGAAGCCATGGCAGCAGGTCGCCCCATCGTTTCGACCCCCATTGGAATCGAGGGATTGGCTGGAGAGGATGGCATCCATTTCCATGTGGCTTCTACCCCTGAGGCCTTTGCAAAGCATATTATCCAGTTGCTTGAAAATCCTGATGAAGCACAAGCGATGGGGTCCCGCGGGCGAGCCTGGGCAAACACACATTTTCGCAACAAGCCACTGATTGAATCCATGCTCAACGAGCTGCAAGTCGCTTTTGAGCTTTGAAACTATTCGCCCTCACCTCAAGGCTCCCTTGGCCATTGGATAAAGGCGATAAGTTGCGCGCTTATCATCAATTGAGGGAATTGAGCAAGGACCATGAGGTGCATTTGTTTTGTTTGGTCCAAGAGGCCCCATCGGATGAGACCATGGAAGCTTTAGGTCAGGTCACGAAGCGCACTCACTGGGTGAAAATGCGGCCTTGGGTTCGATTTGCACGGATGGGTTGGTCGCTTTTCAGCACACGTCCCTTTCAAGTGCATTGGTTTTACCAAAGGCATGCCGCTCAGGTGCTTTCCAAGCTGCTGGCGGAAGAGCAGCCGGATGTCATTTATTGTCAATTAATCCGCATGGCGGAGTATGTCAAGGATCACCATGAGTTTCCAAGGGTTTTAGATTACATGGATGCCCTCAGTGCTGGCATGATGCGAAGATCCAAACTCACGCCCTTTCCGTTGCAATGGTTTTTCCATGCTGAAGCATCCCGGTTGCGTAGATATGAAGCCACGACCTTTGATTATTTCGATGCACACTCCATCATCAGTGTTGCTGATCGAAAACTCATCGCGCATCCGGAACGCAAGGCCATACAGGTTGTTCCAAATGGAGTGGACAACATATACTTTGAGCCATTGAAGGATGGTCCTCCAAAGGATACAAGACCAACAGTTCTGTTCACGGGCAACATGAGTTACCCGCCCAATGTGGATGCTGCCATTCGATTGGCGCAAGAAGTTCTCCCCCAAACAGCAACGTCAGGCATCAAATTGATTATCGCGGGGACCAAGCCCAGCAGGCGGGTCAAGCAATTGGCAACGACGCATATCGAGGTTACCGGGTGGATCGCCGATATGAGAACCGCCTATGAGCAAGCAGACCTCTTCGTCGCTCCATTGCGCATCGGGACCGGACAACAAAACAAGATTTTAGAGGCCATGGCATGTGGAATCCCATGCATTACCACTTCGCATGTTCTCGCTGGTTTTTTAGATCCAGAAAATGGCATCCTACCTCCACCTTTACAAATTGCTGACAGCCCAGAGCAAATGGCCGCAGCCATAGATGACTTGATGCAGTCACCCGAAAGGCGCAATGCGATTGGTCAAGAAAGCCGGGAGTGGGTCCAAAAAAACTCTTCTTGGTCGGCTCATACGGCCAAACTCACAAGTACTTTTGTACATTCCACTCAGCACCAATCGTCAATACATCATGGAAAGATCTGAAATTAGTTTACTTGCCGGGATTCCCACCTTGGACATTCGCAGCTTTACGGAAGGCAAAATATCGGAGCGAAAGCTATTTGTTGACCAGCTAGGACATGCTTATGAAACTATTGGTTTTGTTGCAATTCATGGACACGGTATTCCCGATCAATTGATCGAAAAACTCTATGATGAATCCCGTTCTTTTTTCGGTTTGCCCGTTCAGAAGAAACAAAAGTATGCTCGACCCGAGACCAACAACCAAAGAGGATTTGTCTCGATGGGTGTCGAGCATGCCAAAGGATCTGATGAAGCCGATCTCAAAGAATTTTGGCAAGTTGGACAGCCGGATCCTCCTTCAGACGGTGATCCCACGCATTTCCCGCCCAATCTTCAAGTTGACGAGTTGCCCGCCTTTCAAAATGCAGCCGTTGAGGCCTTTCGTGCGTTAGAACAATTGGGACAAACCATGTTGCAGGCGATTGCTCTGCACCTTGAAGTTGATGAAGATTATTTCCACAACTGGGTTGCCGGAGGAAATTCCATCTTACGCGCCATTCACTATCCCCCAATCCTTTCCGAACCATCGTCCGCAGTTCGCGCAGGACAACATGAAGACATCAACCTCATCACGTTGTTGGTTGGGGCTTCAGCCGCAGGCCTTGAAGTGTTGAGACATGATGATGTTTGGGTTCCCGTTACGGCATTTCCGGAACATATTGTCGTCAATGTGGGAGACATGTTGCAGCGGTTGACAAATCACAAGTTTAAAAGCACAACCCATCGGGTCGTTAATCCGCCACAAATCGAATGGCCAAACCCGCGGTTTTCTATGCCCTTCTTTTGCCATCCAAGACCGAACATGAAACTTGATGCCATGCCTCATTTATTGGGAGAAGAGGAGTCGCCGATTGAGGGACCCATCTCAGCAGGAGAATACCTGGAAGAACGATTGCGTGAAATTGGCTTAGCGAAGGGATAGCCCCTCTAAGGGCGGCGTACATTCACCCTCACAAACTCTCGTTATGGACATTCTTGAAATCTTAGGTTGGATTTCTGCCATGGTTGCTGGGATTGTGATGGGATTGTTGGGAGGTGGAGGATCCACGATCGCCGTACCCGTGCTGGTTTTTCTGCTTGGTGTTTCACCCGTCAATGCCACGGCTTACAGTTTGTTCATTGTAGGCTGCGCTGCGACCATTGGAACTTGGGGATCCATGAAACGCGATCAAGTGGATTTCAAGACTGGAATGACCTTTGCAATTCCATCGTTGTTCGCCGTTTATGTGGTGCAGCGTTGGGGTATTCCAGCTATCCCGGAACAATGGAATGCATGGGGACACATCATGTCCAGAGACAGCTTAATCATGCTGGTTTTTTCCATCCTCATGTTTGGGGCCGCACGCTCCATGATTCGCGAAAACCCCGCGCCTATAGGAGCATCCAAAAATAAAATAGCCCTTTGGTTCGTCCCCTTGGAAGGATTGGTCGTTGGAGCACTCACGGGGCTTGTGGGAGCCGGCGGTGGATTCTTGATTATTCCCGCCTTGGTCTTATTTACAGGCTTGAACATGCAAGTCGCAATTGGCACCTCTCTCCTGATTATTTCCATGAAGTCTTTCGTAGGTTTTTTTGGCGCCCTCAGCAATGGATTTCCGATGGATTGGACTTTACTTTTGTCCTTTGCAAGCTTGACGATGGTTGGAACATATTTGGGGACCAAATGGAGAAAACACTTGGACTCCAATTTGCTCAAAAAGGCCTTTGGATGGTTCATCCTGGTCATGGCAATCGGGATTTTGGCTAGCGAACTTTAACGCCACAATTGAAGGAGAATCAGATAGCATGCTCATCAAACAGATTTACACCGGATGTTTAGCACAGGGTGCTTATTACGTTGAGAGCGAAGGAAAAGCCGTCATCATTGACCCCTTGCGGGACACACAGACTTATGTCGACATCGTTCAAGAAAATGGAGCTCAGATCACGCACATTCTGGAGACCCACTTTCACGCGGACTTTGTGTCTGGTCACGTTGAATTGGCAGCAGTCACCGGTGCAAGCATTGTTTATGGCCCCATGGCAGATCCCCAATTCGAATTTCACCAAGCGGTTGACGGAGAAGAAATCCCTTTGGGCGCCTGTAAAATTCGGGTCATCCATACTCCGGGCCACACCATGGAATCGACTTGCTATTTGCTGATTGATCCCGACGGAAATCCTCATGCTATTTTTACAGGGGACACTTTGTTTATAGGAGATGTAGGACGACCTGATTTGGCCCAAAAAGCAGAGGATATCACCCAAGAAGATCTTGCGCGGGACCTCTATTATTCCTTGAGGAACAAACTCATGAACCTCCCTGGCAATGTGCTGGTCTATCCTGCCCATGGAGCTGGATCGGCTTGTGGCAAAAACTTGAGTTCCCAAACCTGGGACACCTTGGGCAACCAATTGGCCACGAATTACGCATTGCGTGCTGATATGACGGAGAAGGAATTTATTGAGGAAGTCACCGATGGGTTGCTCCCTCCTCCACCCTATTTCCCGAAAAATGTCGCCTTAAACAAGGAAAACATCGCTTCCGTTTCAGATGTGCTCAAACGTGCACTCATTGGCTTGCAGCCAACTGAATTCGAAAACGCCGTGGAAAATCGGCAAGCGATTGTTCTCGATACACGAACTCCGGAAGAATTTGTTAAAATGCATGTACCCGGCTCCATTTTTATCGGAATCGATGGCAATTTCGCCCCTTGGGTGGGTTCTTTATTCGCAGATGTCCAACAGCCACTTGCATTGGTTTGTCACAAGGGACGTGAAGAGGAAATCATCACCCGATTGTCACGCGTAGGATTTGACCAAACCATCGGATTCTTGAAAGGCGGAATCGATGCTTGGAAAGGTGAGGGCAAAGCCACGGATTGCATCGAGCAAATCAGTGCTGAGGTATTTGCTGAGGTATGGGCCAAAGACCACCCGCCGATCATTGATGTTCGAAAGCCTGGTGAATTCGCAGCGGAACACATCGACGGCGCTTACAGCCTTCCCTTGGACTACATCAACGACAAAATGGACACACTCGATTCAGACACTGTGCATTATGCGCATTGTTTGTCCGGATATCGATCGGTCATTTTCAATTCCATTTTGAAAGCACGTGGAGTGCACAATTTCATCGACATTGCTGGAGGTTGGACAGCCATTCAGCACACCGATTTGCCGCGCACCGATTTCGTTTGCGAATCCGTGGTGAAGTGATACCACTGCTTGTGGTTTATCGATCATCCGCTTCTGTGGACTGAAATAAACCATTTAATATTATGGTGGTTCAACCCGGCTCCTTTTTCCAATCCAAAGC
>JAPKCA010000120.1 GCA_028823145.1 Flavobacteriales bacterium | reverse complement strand
ACGCAAAATCCAACAATGGGCGAAGAATGGCGACGGCGTTGGCATCCGGAAATAATTCACGACAAAGGTCCCAGCAAAAGTGTGTTGATTGTCGGCGGAGGACCAGCCGGATTGGAATGCGCCCGTGCCTTGGGGCGCAGAGGTTATCAAGTCACGCTGGCCGAAAAAAACAAGGAACTCGGTGGACGCGTCACGCAAGAATCCCGCTTGCCCGGCTTGGCCGCTTGGAATCGGGTCCGGGATTATCGGCTGGGTCAAATCCGACAGCTGGAGAATGTTGAAACTTATCTTGCTAGTGATGTTACAGTCAGCGACATTTTGGAATTCGGCAGTGAACACGTTGTGCTGGCGACTGGTTCAAACTGGCGGCGAGACGGAGTGAGCCGTCACCACTTGGCTCCACTGACGTTTCCGGAAGCCACCACCTTCACTCCAGACGATCTCTACGCCGGAAAGCTTCCGCAGGGGCGGGTGATCGTGTACGATGACGACCACTACTACCTCGGCGGGGTGATTGCGGAACTCTGCCGCAATCACGGTTGCGAGGTCACGCTGGTGACTCCGGCGGCCATTGCATCGTCGTGGACCATCCACACGCTGGAGCAGGACCTCATTCAGGCCGACCTCTTGAAAAAGGGCATCCAAATTCTGCCACATCATTTTGTGCGTCCCGGCAAAAACACAAACCCGGAAGCCGTTCACATTTACACCGGAGCAGCAAATATTCTGGATTGTGATGCTTTGGTGTTGGTCACGGCCCGTTTGCCCAATTCTGAACTCGAATCCGGCTTGGAACAAGTCCAGAGTTCATGGGCCGATGCCGGAATAAAAAGCGTCACCCGCATCGGCGATGCTTTGGCTCCGGCCACCATCGCGGCTGCGGTCTATTCAGGACACCGCTACGCCCGCGAATTGGACGAAGTAATTGATCCAGATGCCGTACCTTTCGAGCGGGAACTGACCGAACTTGCTCCCGAATCGGATTGGAATACATTTTGGCAGTGCGGATTCAACTCGTAAGTGCAACAGCGGATTGAAGCCGCGTGCCTTTTTCTCAGCCGCTCAGTGCCTTTTACAAAAGAGGTGTGCCACACTGCTTGGAAGAGCAACTCTACAACTTGGAGAATCCGATGGCACAAGAAATCCCGACCGGCGAGGGCTTGAACTTTGAGCAGGTCTGGCTGATGTTTTATGATTTTTAAAATATTCTAAAATATGAAACAACCTTAAAGGATTTGAAGTCTTTATGGAAAACGATTATTTCATAAATCATTTAAAAATCTAAACTGGCAAAACCATGCAGTTAAAAAATAGAGAAACACTCCCAGTTGATTCCCATTCAGCCTGTCTGGTTGGACGTGCCTGGATTCCAAATAGCCCGCAAGGTCCCTCACCCGTATGGATCCATGCTGGAAACGTCTATGATCTTGCACCCTTTTCGCCAACCGTCAGTGAATTACTTGAAAAAGAACCCCTGGTGGAAACCCTTCAGAGTTGGTCTGATCTTGAGCTTATAGGATCTTTAGAAGAGCTTTTGGACAACACGCCTCATGATCAGCGTGATTCTTCAAAACCTTGGTTTTTAGCTCCATGTGATTTGCAGGCAATCAAGGCCAGCGGTGTGACCTTTGTCTCAAGCATGCTCGAACGGGTCATTGAGGAGCAGGCTCGGGGAGACTGGACCAAGGCAGAAGAGATTCGTAAACAGATTCATGAATTGGTTGGTGACAACCTTGCTGAGATCCAGCCGGGTTCTGCTTCAGCAATGAAGGTCAAAGAGGTTCTCATCAAACAAGGTGCTTGGTCTCAATACCTGGAAGTCGGGATTGGTCCAGATGCCGAAATCTTCACCAAAAGCCAACCCATGTCTGCCGTGGGAACGGGAGCAGAAGTTGGTATTCATCCAGGATCACATTGGAACAATCCTGAACCTGAGATCGTATTGGCCGTTAATTCCAAAGGTAAAATCGTCGGTACTGCTTTGGGGAACGATGTAAATCTCAGAGACTTCGAGGGACGCAGCGCCCTCCTTCTCGGGAAAGCCAAAGACAATAATGCATCGTGTGCGATCGGACCATTCATAAGGTTATTTGATGATCAATTCAGTCTTGATGATGTTCGTCAGGCCAATATTACTCTCTCGGTGGAGGGCCCTGAGGGTTTTACACTTGAGGGCAGCAGTTCCATGAAGCATATCAGCAGGGATCCTTTGGAACTGGTTCAACACTGTGCTGGATCGCATCATCAATATCCCGATGGATTGATGCTTTTCCTCGGCACCATGTTCTCCCCCATCCAGGATCGCGATGAGCCAGGACAAGGGTTCACCCACAAAGTTGGTGACATCGTCTACATTCAGACTCCCCTACTTGGATCATTGATCAACCGTGTCAATACATGCGATCAGATCCCACCTTGGACTTTTGGAACGGGAGCCTTGATGCGGAACCTTGCGCAACGTGGGCTTCTCTGACTCAAATGATTCCAGCTCAGGAGACGGACAAGAAGTTTCAGGAGACCAACAAGAAAATGGACCGCTTGGATGAGCAAATCGAGGAAACCAACCGCATCATCGGACGCTTGGGGAATAAGCTCGGTGAGTTCGTCGAAGGGCTGGTGCGTCCGGGACT
This sequence comes from Flavobacteriales bacterium, assembly GCA_028823145.1. GTDB lineage: Bacteria > Bacteroidota > Bacteroidia > Flavobacteriales_D > Sanyastnellaceae > UA16. The sequence goes on along the minus strand of JAPKCA010000120.1, from coordinate 2,665 downwards.
GGTGCGTCGCTTCATGCAGCCGATGCCTCCTTTTGTGGAGTGTGTCGGCTTTTTTGTGGAGGGAAACGTTAAGGGGCTACGGGGAGCAGCACAATTTTTGGGGCGGGGGAACGACCCCTATTGAGATCAGAAAACGCGGCTGAACCTTCACTCAGTGGGCGTTCCTCAACCCAGATGAGATCGCCCAAGACTCCGGAGTGCAACGCCTGCAACGCAGCTTGCAAGTCTGTGGGCGTGTAGGTGTAGGAACCGATAACCGTGATTTCGGAGAGGGTAATTTTGCGGAAATCGCAAATGCCGGAGCCTTCCTGCAAGCCAATGTGCATGAGGACGCCTCCGGGGCGCACCGCCCCGCATCAGCGGCGTTTTCAGGAGCGCAGCGAGTAAAAATGTCCGACTGCATGCGCTTGTTATGTGTAGATACCGCACCTGTACTAGATTGAAACTGAATTACGAGAACGAAATACTCTATGCAACCAGTATATCGTTAATATCAATATTAACGACATAGGTATAACAGCTACATACGGCATCTCTTCGATGGTTGCTCCCGTCATTTTCACAATTTTGTCTACAAAGGCCATAGCTGCCCACATAAGCGAGAAACACATGCGCCACAAATGTCTTGCAATACGTTGCGAGCCAGATAGACCACGCTTATACAGGTTTCGAATATCTCCAACGGCAAAGAATATTGCGAGACCAACCCACAAAGCATACATCTCAGGATAGGGTTCACCCTCAGAGGGATCATAGCTAAACGCAATGAGACCTAAGGTAACCACCCATGCCAGAGCTATATATTCGAGAAAATCTGTTTCACCTTCTTTATGGAATGTTGTCAACCAAGCTGTAAATACAGAGTAAAATACCATTAATCCCAAAAACACATCGTTGGGAGTGCCTTTCAGGAATCCAGCAAGACTTCCAGATACGGCCATAATTAGCATGGAAACGGTAAAGTATCGGCCACTACGGCGATGTGCCCACGATCCTTTTGAATAAACGAAGGCCGCAATAGCGGACAAGAATGCAACGGTTCCAGCAGGGGTATGTACTAACCAAACGACCAAATCTTTCATGAGCTAACTGTACGCTGAAATTTACTGATACACATAACTTATTATTCTAAATCCAATTTTCATCAAAATTATTCTTTCTAATCCATCATGGGAATATCAACATTCCATTTTTTGGCATTGTCGATAGCATCATTATATCCCGCATCTGCATGACGATAAATTCCCATTCCCGGATCATTTGTTAATACAGAGTTGAGACGTGCATCCATTTCGTCGGTTCCATCTGCAACAATAACTTGACCGGCATGGAGAGAATAGCCCATTCCAATATATTTGGTGTATTTTACAAGAAAGGTGGTGGTAGGTTGCAGATGACTTCGCCATTGATGGAAAAAAGTTCTTTGGTAACCTGGATTTCTTTCTTGAACATACCTTGCTTGCTGTCCAATCGTTGTCAAGTGTCCTGCCTTGCCAGGATGTGTGTCGCAAGGAAATGATAAAAAAGAGGCTACAGAAATCATTCCCCTAGTTTTTGATCGGCTTGCTTTTTGGCATTGACCAGCTTCGCCAAGCGTTGATCCCGCCAAACCTGACGGGTGCCAATATGCTCCACTGGCAATTTTTCACGCCGCTGCCGATCGATTTCATTCACCAAGGCTTCGGACCAGGGGCGAGGATCAGCCTGTTCCTGGGCCAGTTCATAATATAACGGTCCCAACATCTCACAATAGCCCCGGACCCCTTTGGCTGAATTCAGATCAATCGTCTCAAAAGGGCCGATGAAAGACCAGCGTAATCCCAAGCCGTTCGCAATTGCTGCATCGACATCGGTGACATTGCAAACGCCATCTTCGACCAGTTTGAAGGCTTCCGCCAGCAATGCTCCTTGCAAGCGGTTGACGACAAACCCCTTGACTTCCCGGTTGAGTTGGATGGGCAGTTGCTGAATCTGGGACATCAACGCTTTCGTTTTTTGGATCACCTTCGCATCCGTCCACGGGGTGGGAACGATTTCGACAAGGGGCACGATGTGTGGAGGGTTGATTGGGTGAGCGACCAGGCAGCGCTGCCGGTTTGCCAGCCCTTCTGTAAAGGCGGAGGCCGGAATGCCGGAGGTGGAACTGGCCAGCACGGTATTCGGTTCCGCCAACTGATCCAGTTCACGATACAATTCCTGTTTGACCTCCAGACGTTCCGGAGCACTTTCCTGGACATACATGGCCCCTGCCAAGGCATCAGCCAACGTCGGCGCTGAGGTGAGGCGGGCTTTGACTTGATCCGGGGAATTGCCCCCTAACAGGTCCTCCTGAGCCAATTCTGGCAGTAATTCTTCGACCAACTGCAACGCCTGCTCGACTGCACCATCAACCGGATCATAAAGAGAGACGGGGAACCCCGCACGGGCAAATACAATAGACCAGGCTCGTCCGACCAGCCCAGTGCCCACCACTGCAATTTTTTCATCAGTTGAAATACTCATTTCGGCCTTCTTCCTTAAGATAATGTTTTGAGTTCAGCAATTTGATCCTCGGTCAAGCACCGCGGATTGGAGGCGTGCAGAAGCAGATAAAGTTTAGCTGTTTCTTCCAATTCCTCCATCGCATAGACGGCAGCTTCCAAGGATTTACCGGCGACCACCGGAC
>JAPKCA010000119.1 GCA_028823145.1 Flavobacteriales bacterium | reverse complement strand
CTGGCAAGACAGCTTTCTCAACGCGGTGGAAGATTGCGATGTACTGACGATGGAGACCGAGTTCTGGTCAGCGGGTGCGCCCAAACCTATGCAGTCGGCCAGCTTTCCCTTTCAGCTGATGCGTTTTAGAAAGGAACGTAATTTCGGGAAGCGGGAATTGCTAAGAGCCTGTTGAATCCAGAAAACACACGTGAATTATCGCCTTTGGAAAATCTGAATTCGCCAAGTTTGCAACGACGACTTCATGAACAAATGAAAGGGCCGCCTAACGGCAGCCCTTTCTTCAGTGCACTATCAATCCGAGAATAGGGAGATCTATTGTTCGTGCGAGTGACCTTCGCCATGAGGTGGTGGGGGTGGCGGAATGGCCGCCATCATTCCACCGAAATCAAAGAAATCTCCAGAATGAACGATTTTGCCATTCTCGAAATTGAAGAAGTGATAAGATCTCAATGATATTTCTGTTCTTGAACCACCGTGTTCCGACGTCCACGTACCGTAACAGCGCACACTGCCATCCAACTCGTTTGTTTTTTCGTCCACCCCAGCGAGCCAAACACCTTCTGTGAATTTGATGTGATCAAAGTGCTCATGGTACGCCGTGACCTGTTCACGATGTTGTTCCATCGTGATCGTGCCTGCACCGTATACGGGAGATTCATGTTTCAGGTCATCTGAAAAATGCTGTGCCCAACCTTCCAGGTCCTCGTTCTCATGAGCGGCAAAAGCAGCCATAGCAATGGCTTTATTCGCCTCGAATTCGGCGTGATTTCCGCCTGTATTGCAGCCAAATAATAGAACAGCTGCGGGAAATAAATAAATAAGACGCATGACAAAATAAAATTTGAATTTGACGCAAGGTAAATGAGGTTTTCTTCCAAAAAAAGCGGAACACTTTACAGTATTCCGCTTCAGTGGAGAGACCGGGATTCGAACCCGGGTTACCCTCTCGAGTAAACACGCTTTCCAAGCGTGCGCCTTAAGCCACTCGGCCACCTCTCCATTCCCGCGATGCGGGGTGCAAAAGTACCTAAAACATCGGTTGAAAACCAAGGGGGATGGAGTACACCAAAAACTTCAAGCACATCGGTTCACACCATCAGGCGGGGGAACATGCAGCAGTCGATTAGCTCAAGGAGCTAAAATGGGTCAATTCACCTCTCAGATTGCTCAATATAGCATGGCGCATTTCCTCTCCTTTCCATCCTCTACCCAAAGAGACCATGAGCTTGGTTAGAGCAGCTTCAGTCGTCATATCACCTCCAGAAATGACACCACAGTCCCGCAACAAGTGAGCCGTCGCATACCGTTCTGGATGCACTGATCCGTGACCACACTGGCTCACATTGACCATGACCACACCCCGTTCATTGGCCTCGCCCAAAACGGCCTTCAATTCTGCATTCGACGGGGCATTTCCTGACCCGAAGGTGGACAGAACCAATCCCTTTAGGTCGGGCCATTCCGTCACCCGACGGATGATGTCCATCGTTTGTCCAGGAAATAAAGGGAGCCAAGCCACGCGTGATTCCAGCCGATCCCAAACACCAAAATCCTCTATCGGATCCTTGAACATCGATCCGTGATTGTAGATGATATCGACCCCCGCTTCTGCCAGTGGAGGTAAATTCGGGCTGATGATGGCCTGCATCGACTCCGCACTTTCCTTGTGTGTGCGATTGCCGCGGAACAAGGAAGACCCGAAATACACCACCACCTCTTGGATGATGGGCACTCCAAAGCGCGACGCGGTGGCAATTTCCACAGCCGCTAACAAATTCTCTCTGCCATCCGTGCGAGGCAACCCAATAGGCAATTGACTCCCAGTGAGGATGATGGGTTTACGCAATCCTTCAAGCATAAAGCTCAAAGCTGACGCCGTGTAAGCCAAGGTGTCGGTGCCATGCAAAATCACGAATCCATCAAATTCTTCGTACCGATCCTTGATGATGCTACTCAGCAAAATCCAATGCTCAGGACCCACATTGGACGAATCGATCGGCGGTTCGAAGGATGCCGCTTCAATCGTTCGGCCAGGTTGCTCCAATTCTGGAACATGGTTATGGATCTCAGAAAAATCAATGGGCACCAACCCTCCAGAATCCAAATCCTGGACACTTCCAATGGTTCCTCCCGTGTAGATCACGAGCACACGGCTATCCACTCCCTCCATGGTCGTTAACGTTTTGGTTGAAATTGGTTCAAGCGAAAGAGACGTTCAGCATTGGCCGTGGTTATTTCGGCTGTTTCAGCCAATGAACCCTGCCATAAATCAGCCACTCGTTGCGCCACTATAGCCGTGTAAGACGATTCATTTCGTTTGCCGCGGTGTGGCACGGGGGATAAATACGGGCTGTCCGTTTCCAAGACCACACGGTCTTTGGGCACATGCGGCAACACCGCATCCAATCCACCATTTTTGTAGGTTGACACGCCGCCCATTCCGAGGTAGAAATCACCGTATTCCAACACGCGCTGTGCCTGCTCCAAATTGCCTGTGAAGCAATGCACAACGCCACGCAAAGACGAATCGTTCAACGAATCGAGAGCTTCGAACATCGCGTCAAACGCTTCTCGGACATGAATCACGATGGGCAAGTCCATTTCCTTGGCCCAAGCCACTTGCCGTTCAAAGGCCACATGTTGGATATCCAAAGTGGTTTTGTCCCAGTGCAAATCGAAACCGATTTCCCCGATGGCCACATAGCGGCGATCAGAAGAACGCAATGCCGTTTCAATGGTTCCCAATTCACCTTCCCATGCATCTTGCTGAACGTGGCACGGGTGCAGCCCCATCATCCCAAAGCAACGGTCTGGCCAGCGGTCCATCATGTCATGAACACGTGCAATAGACGCGGTATCGATGTTGGGCAACAATAATGTATTCACGCCTGCTGCCTCGCAACGAGCCATGGCTTCAACACGATCGCCATCGAATGCCGGCTGGTATAAATGTGTATGGGTATCTATGATGCGCACGCTACGAAGGTAATGCGGTAGCTTTGCTCCATGTCGCATCGGCCCGTTCGAATTCTCATCATCCGGTTCTCCTCGATTGGAGACATTGTGCTCACGGCACCGGCGCTGGCCGCTATGCGCGATGCAGTGGACGGGGAATGCGAGGTCCACTACTTGACCAAACTAGCCTACGCAGGCATTCCAGCTGGGTTTGAAGGGCTTGTTGATGTGGTACATACCATTGAAAAAAGCACCAACGAAGTCATCGCAGAATTAGGCGCCATCGGGTTTGACTACGTTGTGGACTTGCACAACAACTTGCGATCTGGCCGGGTTAAGCGCAGCCTGAAAGCACTTCACTTTACCGTGGAAAAGCGCAACGTAGCGAAATGGAAATTGGTTAGAGGTTGGAGGACAACACCTATCCCACATATTGTTGAACGTTACACGGCAGTTTTGACCGCATTCGGCGTGAAAACCCCTGATTCCTGGCCGACCCTTTGGCCTACAGAAGCCCCGACTGAGCGCAGAGGATTGTGCATTGCTATCGGCGCTACTCATGGGGGAAAACGCATGCCCGTGGCTCTACTTCGGAAAGTTGTGGAAGCGTTTAACGGCGTCCCCATTGCGCTCATTGGTGGCCCGTCCGATGTGGAGGATGCACAATCGATTGCTGCGGGATTCGAACATGTCCGCAACGCAGTAGGACAATTTTCACTCGAAGAATCGGCACATCTCATTCAATCATCCCAAGCCGCTTTGGCCGGCGATACGGGCATGATGCACCTAGCGGCAGCTTTGAAAACCCCCGTGGTTACCGTTTGGGGTTGCACCCGCCCCTCGTTGGGAATGGCGGCGTGGAAACCCGTTTCAGGATCGGTCAATTTGGAGCCCGAAGGGCGCGGTGAAAAGCCCTGCTCCAAGCTTGGCGACCGCTGTCAATTCAAAGGCCACCGCAAAGATGATTGGTGCACGCATCACGTCAGTGACACACGCGTCATCGCCGCATTGAAACCTCTATTGGTGTAGATCAATCAAACAGCGCCTTGAGCTCTGTCGCATCTGTGGCCTTCATCTTTCCCGCCAACACCAAACGCAGTTGACGGCGGCGCAAAGCACCTTCGAAGCGTTTCTTTTCCTCATCGGATTCGGGAACCAATTGCGGCACATTGATCGGTGCACCCAGTTGATCTAAAGCGACAAACGTATACATGGCTTCGTTGCATAGACTTTGCTCACCGGTCACATGATTTTCGACATGCACCTTCATGTAGACTTCCATGGAACTCTTAAAAGAGCGCGTTACTTCTGCATGGATGGTGACGATATCACCCAATTTGATCGGGCGCTTGAAAGAAACATTGTTGACCGCTGCGGTCACACAGAGGCGTCTGCTGCAACGGTGGGCGCTTATCGCGGCGGTGATGTCCATCCAATTCAGCAGATTCCCTCCCATCAAATTGCCCAACGTATTCGTGTCGTTGGGCATGACGATGCGGGCGCTTGAAGCGTATGTGTCTTTCGGAGTTCGGGTGATAACCATGGAGGTGTAATTTCGCTGCAAATGTCATACGATATCTTCAAAGCTCTACACGTCATTTTTGTTGTGACGTGGTTTGCCGGACTTTTTTACATTTTTCGGCTGTTTGTGTACCACCGCGAAGCCCTAGATGCTGAGCCGACACGACGCGATATTCTCATCGAACAATTCCGAATCATGGAGCGCCGTTTGTGGCTCGCCATCACTTGGCCATCAGCCGTTCTGACCCTTGGATTCGGTCTTGCCATGATCTGGCTTAACCCAAGTTTGCTGATGATGCCCTGGATGCACGTCAAGTTGGGGTTTGTGGTGTTGCTTGTGATGTACCAATTCCTGGGCCAAAGAATCTACCAAGAATTGCAGCGTAGCGCACCTCGCTGGTCTTCCACGACCTACCGTTTGCTCAATGAGATTCCGACGATTATCCTGATTTCCGTGGTCTTTCTGGTTGTGCTAAAAGATCACGTCTCCTGGGTATACGGTGTGGCAGGAGTCTTGGGCGTCGCCGTAGTCATTGCCATCGCTACCCGCATTTACAAGCGGATTCGGGAGAGAGAAGCTTGAACGCACACGTCTCGTCCAGACCGCCAACAAATTTCACGAAGCCCTGTAGGTCAATGACTTACGGGGCTTTTTGATGTCGGGTCCAGACCGCCAACATTTGGCTTGTTCAACGATCGAAATCAGGGCTTTCGAATTTTCTCGATCAATTCCTGGATTTCGATGGATGGGCTTGGTGTGATCTGGCTGACTCCAGATGAAACCTTTGTTATACTGTTTTCGTAGCTCATGACAAAAGTCTCCTATGGTATATGGAAAAAA
>JAPKCA010000118.1 GCA_028823145.1 Flavobacteriales bacterium | reverse complement strand
CTGGAGTTGAGTTCACCACAGTATATGTCACTGGACCTTGGTGCGGATGGTGTGGATCAGAGGATTACAACTTCCTGTCGGACGATGACGAAGATGGGATTCACTCATTGACCATTGATTTGGCTGGATCTGTTGAGTACAAGTACATGGTTGATGGATGGGCTCACCAAGAAGACCTCATTGATGATATGCAAAATGGTGGGGATTGCGCTCCAGTCACAGATTTGGCGTCGTATGCTAACCGTTTGACTGATGCGGGATCGACCAATGATGATGCATACGGTACGTGTTTGACTTGCGAAGAGGTTAACGCACCGGTGTATGTTGATGTCAACTTCGATATCGACATGAACGGTACAGGCTATCCAAATGGTGACTACGACAACGTCGTAATCAATGGTTCTTGGAATGGCTGGGGTGGCTGGGGTGTCACATTGGCTGATGCTGATGGTGATGGCGTCTGGTCAGGATCTTTGAATTTGGAAGATGGAGCTGATTTTGAGTTTGTGATTGCAGTGACAGGTTCTGCTGACGGTTGGTCAGGATGGGGTTCAGTGTTCAATGCTCCGGCGGAGTGTTCAACCAACCCTGATGCTGAAATCGGAGCAGGCGGAGGAAACTACGGTGCAAGTGCAGCTGAAGGCTTGAACATCGTTTATTGTGCAGGAAGCTGCGCTGCGATTTGTCCAATTTTGGGTTGCATGGATCCATTCTTTGCAGAATTTGATATGTATGCAACGGAGGATGATGGGTCATGCGCCACCGCGATAGAATTCGGTTGCATTTATGACGAAGCTGAAAACTTCAGTGCCGATGCAAACACCGATGATGGCAGTTGCATTTTCGCTGAGGCTGCTTGCCCAGGTGATATAGATGGTGACGGTTTGGTGGCAACACCTGACTTGCTCGCATTTCTTTCAGTCTTCGGGACTGAATGTGACTGATTTGATTGACGGATTGTTTAGAATGAAAGCCGGTTCCCAAATGGGAACCGGCTTTTTTCTTTTTCTAGCACATTCATCAGGAAGAGACTGCAGCAGGACACGTACCTTTGTGTCGTGAAAAAGCTGGTAGAATCGCGATTGCCGACTGAAAAAGGGCGGTTTAGGATCATGGCCTTCGGTACAGAAGGAGACCGTTTTCCTCATGTTGTGTTGAACACGGAATGGGCATCCAACGACGTTCCGATTGTTCGGATTCATAGTGAATGCATGACGGGTGACCTCTTTCACTCATCCCGATGCGACTGTGGTCAGCAGTTAGATGGAGCTTTAACGGCTATCGCAAAAGAAGGCGGAGTTTTGATTTACCTGAGGCAAGAGGGACGTGGCATTGGGTTGGTCGAAAAACTGCGCGCTTACAATCTGCAAGATGAAGGGTTGGACACCATGCAAGCCAACGAGGCGTTGGGTCATCCAGTGGATGCGCGAGATTATGATGCTGCAATCGCAATCCTTTTGGACATGGGCTTGCCTTCGGTCAGACTCTTGACGAACAACCCGGAAAAAGTTCAAGCATTGGAGACGGGGGGAATCCACGTAACCGAAAGGGTGCCGTTGAATTTTGAGGCAGGACCAGAAAACACATCATACCTCCGTGTGAAGAAAGCCCTAATGGGGCATTGGATTGACACAGAGTAGGATCCGTTCACATGGATATGGCGTGCATCAACTCCATGCAGACGATGGCGCCAACCGTGCCCACAGCATAGCCTAGAACAGCTAACAATACGCCTACAGGAGCCAGTGCGGGAGAAAAGGCGCTGGCCACAATAGGAGCCGAAGCGGCACCGCCAATATTGGCCTGAGAACCGACCGCTACAAAGAAGAAGGGTGCTTTGATTGCTTTGGCTACCAACAAGAGCGTAATGATGTGTGTGAGCATCCAGATCAGCCCGATCAAAATAACAGACCAATACACGTCCCAATTGTGGTATAGCTCAACCACATCCATTTTCATACCAATGGTTGCGACCAGGACATAGAGGAAGACGCTCCCCACTTTAGAGGCACCTGCTCCTTCGTAATTTCTGAGTTTCGTGAAACTCAATCCGATACCGATGGTGGTGGCGACTACCACCAACCAGAAAAAACCTTGTTCCAAACTGCTCAAATACTGAACGACACTTTCAGGGTTTCCAGCCTTGATACTTGAAAACCAAGATTTAAATGCTGGAGCAAGGTAGTCTGCCAAAGCATGGGATAAGGCTACAGCGCCAAAGCCAATTCCGCCAATCACCATGAGGTCCTGAAAGGATGGGATGCGGGCGATACCCAATTGAAAAGTTTCGACCTTTTCTTTCAAAGCATCGATAGCTGACGAGTCGGCCTTTAATTTTTTATCCAACAAGGCGCTCATGCCTGCGCCAATCAACAAAAATGGCATCCAAAGATTGGCTACAAAAACGTCGACAATCAGCATGGCGCTGAATTGGTCATCCAACGTCCCCGATATTTCTTTCAGCGCAGCTTGGTTTGCACCTCCGCCAATCCAACTTCCTGCTACCGTGGACAAGCCTCTCCAAAAAGCATCCGGCGAATCCCCGCCCAAGACACTTGGTTCGATGAAGCTCACCAGCCAAAGTGCCAAAGGCCCCCCAATGATTATGCCGATGGTTGCTGTGAAAAACATGATCAAGGCCTTTGGCCCCAAATTCCAAATCCCTTTCAAATCGATGCTCAGGCAGAGCAAAATTAAACTGGCGGGAAGCAAATAGCGGGAAGCGACGAAATACAAATTCGATGTTTCACCGTCGATCAATCCCATAGAATTAAAAACAGCGGGCAAGAAATAGCATAGCAAAAGTGAAGGGATGACCTTGAAAAAACTGGCAAACCTTGGCAGTGAGCTGCTATAAAAAACGAGGGCCAAAGTGGCCATCAAGAGTCCGAGAACGACAGCGTCGTTGGTGATAAGGGTATTCATAACATGCAAACTAAGCATGACTTCCTATAACTTCGCTGCCAATTCAACAACGTTTTCCATGAAAATTCTTCGTATTGTTGGCGTCCTTTTGATCGGATTGGGAGCGTTTTATGCGGCCATTTGTTTTCTTGCGCCGTCAGACATGAATGTGAGTGCCAGTCAAAGGCTGAAAGGAACGGCTCAAACATTTCGGATGGGGGTGACAGATTTCAATCATTGGCAGGTATGGTCGCCTTGGAGACATGACACTACGGCAACGTACACCTATAAGGGTAAGCCGCATTCTTCGGGCCATTCGATGGTTTGGGAAGGGGAGGATTTGGGGGAGGGAAGTCAAATCATTCAACAATTTGGCTGTGATTCGGTGGTCATGCTGTTGGACTTTGGCATGGAAATGAGCCATACGAGTTATTGGTATTTCACTGAAGTGGATGAATTATATACGGACGTGATGTGGACATACAACGGCGGTCAACTTCCCTTTTGGAATCGAGGTTTTTTCTGGCTTTTGGGGGCAAAGGATATGATTGAATCGGATTATCAAGAAGGATTCAAAGACTTGGAGCAATGGGTTGCTTCTTCCCCAGAGTTGGAACTCGATCCATGTGAGATTGCCCATCAATTGGGGCTCTGATGGTCAAAAAGAAAGGCCTGCTCCTCGCGAATGAACATCGCGAGGAGCAGGCCTTTTTGAAGCCTTACGGCTCAATCAGTATTCAGTCTACGGAGATCAGTTCTACGACGAACACCAGTGCAGCAGAAGGAGGAATAGGTCCGTTCGGCTGTGGGTTGGCTCCATAAGCCAATTCCTGCGGAATGAAAAAAGTTGTCTTCCCGCCGGGCTTCATCAACTGAAGACCTTCGGTCCAACCTGGAATGACATTGCCAAGAGGGAATGTAATGGGCTCGCCACGCTTATATGAAGAATCGAATTCTGTTCCGTCAATCAAGGTTCCGCTATAGTGAACGGTGACGCTAGATGCCGCGGTAGGAGAATCTCCGCTGCCTTCTGTTTCGTGGATGTATTGCAATCCTGATGCGGTGACTTGAATCCCTTCTTTTTTCGCATTTTCTGCTAAGAAAGCTTCGCATTCATTTTTATATCCAGCACTCGCTTCTTCTTTTATCTTGGACATAAATTCACCCACCAACTCATTGGCTTGCTCGGGTGATAAATTGGCATTGCCTTTCATTTGACCTTCGAAACCTGCCGCGAGCTGGGCAGCATCAATTTCATCCAGACCTTCTTGCATGAGGTTGGTGGCAAACAATACGCCCAGGGCGTAACTAAGTGATTCCATAGAATGGGTGGGGGTTTGTGCCCAAACTGCATTGGGACGGAGAATAGAAAAAGAAAAGAATACGACTGCGGCATATAGTGCAGCCTTAGAGTTGAAATTTATCATGATGAAGATTTTTGATTTCGGGTGAACACCCAATCTTGATTCGAGGAGAGGTGTGGGTCGAAGCAATAGCCCATTCCATTGAATGAATGCAACGCTTCAGGAGTTTGAATTTTGTGATGAATGGCAAATCGTGCCATATTTCCACGTGCTTCCTTGGCGTAGGTCATGACGGACTTGTACTCTCCCTTGACCAAATCCTTGAAGTGTGGTGTGACAATTCGAATTGCATTCTGATTTGCGAGGGCAGCTTTGCTGTATTCTTTGCTTGCGAGGTTAATGACACATCCTTTGGACTCAGACGCAACGTAATCGATCAGTCGGTTTTCCCAGTATGCATAGAGGTTTTTGTGCTCGGCGGTCACCTCCCACTTCAGGCCCATTTCCAGACGATAGGGTTGCATCAAATCCAAAGGGCGCAAAACCCCGTACAATCCACTGATAATCCTCAGGTGCTGTTGAGCGTATTCCAAATCGATCGCTGTAAGGCTTTCCGCATCCAATCCTCGGTACACAGCACCTTGAAAACAGGACAAAGCTGGTTGAGCATTGCCGGGATGGAAAGGAAGCTCCCAATTCGCGAAACGTTCAGCGTTCAGTTGGGCTAGCTCATCATTGACCGACATCAATTTACCGAGCTGCTTCGAAGAAAGCTTCTTCAGCTTTCCAACCAAGAACGCAGCATCATCAATGAATTCCGGTTGCGAGGCGGATTCAACCATCGCGTCGGACGAAAAACCAATGGTTTTGGCGGGAGAAAGAAGAATGACCATAATTTGAAGGGACAAAAGTAAGGATTAGCCAAAGCAGAATCAATTCCATTATCTTGGCTGCATGAAAAATTCACACAAATTTCATTTTGAGTCCTTATCAAAAGGACTTCTGTCTGCCGTGCTTTTTGCAGCAACGGGTTTCTTAACCAACAGCCATGCACAATGTGAGGCGGGAGAGGTTTCTATCGAATGGACCATTTTTACAGATGCCTGGGGGTATGAAATGTATTGGGAGATTGCGCCAAGTGGCCTTGGGTGTGGCGCCATGGAGTTTATCGCAAGTGGGGGTAACTCCTATA
>JAPKCA010000117.1 GCA_028823145.1 Flavobacteriales bacterium | reverse complement strand
TGAAATTCAGGGATAGGTTTGCCGCGACGTTCAGCGTTCTTCCTGCGCCCGATAATTCTCCAACTTGGAATTGACTTAGCTGATCTCCCAAATTAGAAGCCAAACCCACGACTGGATACAAGCGCGAAGTAGCCTGATCGACCCCAATTTGAGCCAATGTTCGTCCAATGAGCGCATTCCGAATGGCTGTAGCATTCAACCTCACTTCGTTCTCAATGGATTTCCAATCGCCGATGGATTCCGGGAGATCGAGTGGTGTTGTCAATTGCCATTGCACATCCTCCGGCTCAGCCATCAAACGGTTCAGGTTGCGCATGGACGTTTTTCCGGCCAATTCTTGCTGAAGAAAAGCCAGGCTATCGGACCACATGGCATTTTCAAATTGCATGCGGTCAAATTGACTCGCTGCGCCCGATTCTTCCTGCATTTTAAGTCGATTCAATCGCTCCTGAGCCAATGAAATTGAGGATTTCAAAACTTCCAAAAACGATCCTTGCACCGACGTTTCGTCATAGGCCAACAAAACCGCGGCAATGGTCTGCTCAACAACCAAGTTCGATTGACCCTCCGCTTGCAATTCGAGCGTTTCCAAGGCACGTTTATTCGCAAACATGCCCATGCCATCGAATATCGTCCAACTCAATTGGGCCGTTGAATTGATTGATTCTGACTCCAATTTATCTTGGATAAAGGCCGTTGGGTTTTCACTCTGATCGCTGACAGCACTTGAAGCGGTTGCCGACACGCCCAACACTGGCAGGGCTCCTGCTGCTCCCCACGTATTGCCCCGCTGAGCTAGGTCTACTTGTTTCAAAGCAATCTGTATCCCAAAATTGTTTTCAAGCGCGCGTGCCACCGCTTCATCCTTGCTTAGGGAGTTGTCACTCTGAGCACACACCGCTCCAAAGCCCAGGAGCATCAAAAGCATCAAGGATCCATTCCGCTTATTCAATGCGCTAATATTCTTCATGCTACGACCTCATCTTGATCCAATGAATTTCCTTCCCGATTGGCAGGCTCAGCTGCTTCGATGCTTGGCCAATGCCCTTTCTTCACCCAAACCCACGTGCGGTGAAATGGATTGATCCATTGCAAATAGATCGGAAGCAAAATCAGAATAATTACGGTCACAAACAACAAGCCGAAAGCCACGGAAATGGCCATAGGTATGAGGAATTGTGCCTGGAAACTCTTGTTGAGCATGAGCGGTGCCAGTCCCGCTACGGTCGTTACAGATGTCAAAATAATGGGGCGGAAGCGGCTCATTCCAGCTTCCCAAATGGCCTCTTTTACCGCCAACCCTCGGCGCAAATTGACATTGTACGCCGCGACAAAAACCAAGGCATCATTGACCAAAATGCCAATCAAAGCAATCATTCCCAAAATGGAAAACAAGCTGATTTGCGCTCCCAACATCCAGTGACCTAAGCTCACGCCGATCAACCCAAATGGAATCAACCCAAATACAGCCAATCCCTGCAAAGGCGATCGGAATGCAAGGATGATGACAAACAACATCAAAGCGAAAATGAGGGGCATGATCGCTCCGATGCTCTGCTGAGATTTCGTCACTTCACGGTTCTGGCCTTCATAACTAGGACGGATCGATGGATAACGTGCTAAAATCGCAGGAAGGACCTCATCCTTGATGGCGGCATTGGCATCGCTTGCGCTTACCCAAGGACCTGCCAGATCCGCTGAGACTTGCACTTCACGCTGGCCATAAAGCCGATTGATTGCACTGATTCCTCGTTGCACGTTGACTTCAGCCAATTCAGTGAGCGGAATCAGGGCGCCATTGATTGAGCGCAAACGAAAATCCTTCAAATCGCCCACGGATTGGCGATCTCTTTCATCCAAACGGACCCAAACCCGGACCTCGTCCCGTCCTCTCTGAAGACGCTGCACTTCTGCCCCGAAAAAGCTCTGACGGATTTGAGCCATCACTTCTTGGTGAGTGAAACCCAATTGATAAGCCTGTGGCTTGAGAACCACATCGACTTCTTGCACCCCCTTCTGATTGCTATCAATGACGTCCTTGAGTTCCTCACGATTCAGCATCGCCAATTTCAATTCTTCTGTCGCAGCCTCCAATGCTTTCAAGTCGTTCCCCAATAGGGAAACCGACACCGGCCTGCCAAAAGGTGAAAAGGCTGCAAAGCTTAGATTTTCTGCTCCAAAGACGGGACCGACCCTTTCTCGAATCATGGCGGAAATATCTGTGGATTGCATGTTGCGGCGCTCTCCGTCCAAAAGCTGGATGCTCAAGTTCCCATTATGCATCCCTGGACCCACACGTTTATCAACGGCCTGGATTGTTTGAAGAGAGTCATCACGCAGCGCTGAAACCTCTTCATTTACTTCCCAAACGATCGCTTCAATCCGATCGAGTTGCGCCTTGGTCAATGGATCACGCGTACCCGCTTGCATAGTCAAATTCACCGTCAAGTTGTCTCCCTCGATGAAAGGGAAAAACGTTGTCTTCACCAGTCCACTTCCAATCAAACCCGGAACTGATATCATGAAAATCGCCACGATAATGCAAAACATCATCCAGGGTTGGCTCAACGCAAAACGAAGCAGCGGTGCATAAAACCGGTCGCGTGCGCCGTTCATGATGGACCGCATAGCTCGTTCCAATCGATTGGGATTGAAGTCGCGGCGCAAGGCTTTGGAATGACCAATGTGCGCCGGCAAAATCAAGGCCCCTTCAATCAATGAAAAGACCAAAGTCAAAATAATGACCCACGCCATGTCCTTGAAAAAGTCGCCCAATTGACCTTCAATGAAGAAAAACGAACAAAATGCGATGACCGTCGTCACGATGGCAGCAAAAACCGCTGGCAACACTTCCAGCGTGCCATTGATGGTCGCATCCATCCTGGATTCGCCGCGCTCATAATGCTGGTAAATGTTTTCCGCAATCACGATTCCATCATCCACCAGAATTCCAATGACCAAGATCATCCCAAACAGGGAAATCACGTTGATGGTGATGCCCACTTGTGCGGCCAGTAAAAACATCCCCATGAAGGACACCGGAATGGCAAGGGCTACCCAGAAAGCAAGCCGAATGTTGAGAAAGAGCGAGAGAAAGAGCAAAACCAACAAAAACCCAATCACCCCATTTTTGACCAGTAAATCAATTCGCTGATTCAAGACCGTACTGGAGTCTCGAATGACTTCCAACTGCGTCGCACCAACACGTTTATTATAGGCCGAGATGTACGCGCGAACGTCAGCCGTAATGTCCAGAATGGACTCCGAGTTCAAATTATTGACCGTCACCACCGCGGCTGGGGCGCCATTGAACCAATTGCGGGAAGGGTCGTTTTCCGCCCACTGATCCACCACATTGGCCACATCGCCCAAACGCACCACACGGCCTTCCGCATCACCGCGTACCACGATATCCGTCAAGGCATGGGCCTCATAGGCTCGGTATCGGCCCCGGATGATCATTTCTTCCTGAGGCAACTTCAGGCGTCCTCCCGTGCTTTCAATGTTGGAATTGCGCACAGCACTTGCGACTTCCGCAACCGAAATATTCAATTCGTTCAAACGATCCTTCCGCAATCGAATTTCAATTTCTTCAGCTGGAAACCCACTCAACTGAATTTGCGAAATGCCTGGAATACCCCTCAATTCCTGCTCGATTCGTCTCGCCTCTCTCTTCAGTATCCTCAAGTCATCTACCCCCGTAACGGCGAATGAAAAAGCCACCCCAACGGCATCCTGCTTGAAGACAATGGGCGGCTCCATGCCCACTGGAAAGCTCGCAATCCTGTCCACCGCATTCTTGACATTTTGAAGAATCGCATCGGTCTCGTCCGCTTTATTTACTAAAATCGTGATGTTCCCTGCATTCTCATTGCACACCGACTTGACTTGATCTAATCCCGCTATGCCCTGTAGGTTTTCCTCAATTTTCGCAACGATGCCCTCCTCAATTTCCTCGGGAGATGCGCCAGGATAAACGACCTGCACCTGTATGGTCTTGGATGCCGATTCTGGAAAGAAGTTTGAGCGCAAATTGGAAAGGCCGATAAAGCCAGAAGCCAAAATGACAATCATGAGGAGATCCCCCACTAGATTGTACCGGACGAAGTAATGCATCAGGCCCCGCATCACTCAAAAGGTTCAGCAAGTTCAGGCGTTACAGCCATTCCATCAAAACTGCTTGCCAAAACTTCGGAAAGCAGGGCCGTCCCCTCTTCCAAACCCTGCACAATGCTGTACTTTCTCGACTGAAAAAGGACATTCACTGCGCGAGATCGCAAGGTGTCATTTACCACGATGTACACCCGATGTTCGGCATCAATCCATGCATTCGGAATTTCAATGGCATCTGCGATTGATTCGCTTCGGATTTCCCCGGAAATGAATCGGCCATCACGAAGGACCTCAGGGACCTCAGGCACGCCATTGACACGACAAAAAACACTCGCTGATTGTGTTGCTGCGTCCACATTACCGGACAAACGATGAACCGTTCCAACCGCAATGATTTGTTCGTTTTCATTCTTAAACACCACGGAATCTCCTCGACGGACGGTGGACAAGTAGCGCGTATGAACGGCTGTCTTTACTTCATACTCTGATCCTCCCACCAACGTTCCCGCCATTTGCCCGCTTCGAACCAACGCACCAGGGCGGACTGTAGCCGTTGTCACAGTACCATCAAACGGCGCTCGAATGGTAAACTTGGACAGACGCTCCTCCGCTGAACGAATCCCATAATAACTCGCCAACACACCTCGGTTGGCCAAAAACAATTGTTCTCTTTGACTCGAAGAAACCGGAAGGTTGGGCAACAATTGCTCCACACTGATTCCATCAACAAAAGCATCCCACTGGCTCCGCTGATTCGGAAATTCGAAACGCAAATCAGCCAAATGCACACTCAAGAGTTGCAAGAATTGGCTGCGCTGAGCTACCAATGAAGTGCGCGTTTCTGAATCATCCAATGCCAACATCACCTCTCCCATCTGGAAGCTCGTACCCTCACGGAACTCCTTTCCTCCCATCAGCAAATTGCCCGTGGCTTCGGACATGACATCCATTCGGTATTTGGCTTCGACTCGCCCTTCAATGGGGGTCAAAGGGGTGCATTCCGAAGTTCGGATTTCCCACACCCGCACCGCTCGTGGCGCAACAGGCCGGTCAGAAACCGGTAATTCCTCTTTGAGGGAAATCAACCCATTCATAACGAATAACCCAACCCCTAGGATGGCCATTCCAGCGATAAATCGCAAGCCGTTTTTGACAATCGGATGCATCTTCTTTGGTGGTGATTTGATGGGTAAATCTCCCACACAAGTCGCAACCAATTTGTCGCATTAAAGTTTAATGCTCACCGTTAAATGTTATCATCTCATTTCCCTGCCAGGCAAGTCAACCGGAAGATCAGAAATTATCCAAATCGGTAGGCCGCATGATGCCGAACCATTTCAGCGTGCGTTCTCCGACGTTGGGTA
>JAPKCA010000116.1 GCA_028823145.1 Flavobacteriales bacterium | reverse complement strand
TAGGCCGCAAGACCGCGTTGCGATTGGTTTTACACATGTTGCGTCGCCCTGAAGAACAGGTTCAGGCTTTCTCTGAATCGATGGTTCAAATGAGAACCGGAGTCCGCGGTTGTAGCACGTGCCACAACCTGACCGAACAATTGGTCTGCAGCATTTGCGAAGACTTGGCACGCGAAACTCAAATGATTTGTGTGGTGGAAGATTTGCGTGACCTTTTGGCCATTGAATCGACGGGGCAATACCGGGGTCGTTACCATGTGTTAGGTGGCGTCATCAGTCCCATGGACGGCGTGGGGCCTCAAGACTTGTACATCGATTCCCTGGTCCAACGCGTTGAGAAATTGGACATCGAAAAAGAGGGCCAAGAATTGGAAATCATTTTTGCGCTTCCGACCACCATGGAGGGAGAAACCACGGCTTTTTATCTATTTCGAAAATTGGCTCCTTTCTCATTGCGCGTAACAACCATTGCCAGGGGAGTGGCGGTCGGAGATGATCTCCAGCATGCGGATGAAGCTACGCTTGTTCAAAGCTTGCGTCAGAGACTTCCCTACACTCAATGAGGCTAGAAGCTCAGCCGTGTTTTGGCAACGGCAGTGGCAGGGATTCGAAGTAGCTTAAATTTGGCACTT
Source organism: Flavobacteriales bacterium (assembly GCA_028823145.1). Taxonomy (GTDB): domain Bacteria; phylum Bacteroidota; class Bacteroidia; order Flavobacteriales_D; family Sanyastnellaceae; genus UA16. The sequence continues at coordinate 4,856 of JAPKCA010000116.1, read as the reverse complement.
CTTTCATCGTTGCCAGCTGACTTTATTGAACCATGGATCTTTCCATCATCATCGTCAATTACAATGTGGAGCACTTTTTATCTCAGTGCTTGACATCTGTGCGCAAAGCAGTCGGGGTGTTGACGAATGCTGGATTCGCGGCGGAAGTCTGGGTGGTTGACAACCGTTCCGTGGATGGTTCGTGTGAAATGATTCGAAGTCAATTTCCAGAGGTGAGGCTGATTGCATTGGAGACCAATGTGGGATTTTCTAAAGGAAACAATGAAGCCATTCGCCAGTCCAATGGTCGATGGGTTTTGTTGCTCAATCCAGATACGGTGCTTCCTGAAGACGCTTTGTTAAAGACGATGCGTTATGCAGAATCAAATGACAAATTGGGAGGGCTGGGCGTGCCTATGGTTGACGGACAGGGGCGTTTTTTACCTGAATCCAAGCGCGGTTTGCCTACACCATGGGTTTCGTTGTGTAAAATCACCGGAATTTATCGGTTGGCCCCGAAGTCGAAACGATTTAATCGCTACTACCAAGGTCATTTGGGTGCCAACGAGAATTCTGAAATTGAAATTTTGAGTGGTGCTTTCATGGGGATGCGCAGATCGGACTAGGATGAAGTTGGCCTCTTGGATGAGACCTATTTCATGTATGGAGAGGACATTGACTTGAGTTGGAGAATCATCAAGGGAGGTTGGGAGAACCACTATTTCGCGGAAACATCGATCATTCATTACAAAGGAGAAAGTACCAAAAAAGGATCGTTGAATTATGTCCTGGTGTTTTACCGTGCCATGTTGATTTTTGCGAAGACGCATTTTAAAGGAAGTCAGGGCCAGCTGCTGATGGGGTTTATTCGATTGGCTATTTATTTCCGAGCGGGATTGGCCATCGCATCTCGGATCACCCGTAAATGGTTGTTGCCCGCAGTGGAATGGTTGTTGCTTTGGGGCGGCTTGCTGTTGCTCCTGAAGTGGTATAGTGCTCAAACAGGAATTTTGTATGATTGGTCGATTGCACGGATTGCATTGGCAACGTATGCCTTGGTATGGTTGGTTGCCGTTGCTGTGAATGGCGGATATGATCGGCCTTGGAAATCTTTTGCCATTGTAAAAGGAGTAGTGTTGGGCAGCCTGGTTTTGATGGCGTTTTATGGATTGTTGCCAGAAGCCCTCCGTTTTAGCCGTGCGGTTTTGGTGTTGGGGTCGGTGTTTTCGGCTGTGGTGTTTTTCGTGGTGAGAACACTGGTGGGAGGACGCCATTGGCAAAATCAGCAAACCCCCATACGGTTGTACGTTGGAGGAGATGAGGAGTTGGAAAAGATGATTGACTTGGTTTCTTCGATGGATGTGAACCCGCAATTCGACCTTACAATTTGGGCGTTGGATCCGCTGCAAGAATCTCCAGCTGCCACCTCATTGAATGGAAATGCGGCAGTCCGTTGGATTGGCGGCCCCGATGATTTATCCGAGGCTGTGCGTGTGCACAAAATCAATGAAGTAGTTTTAAGTGGCCGTGATTTATCGGCCTATCAAATCATTGATTTAATGAGTCGGGTCGCCGATGATCGGGTGGATTTCCGAATAGCTTGGTCGGAGGGAGGACATGTGATGGGTTCTGGGGGACCAGAATTGGGTCCGATTACCGAATGGAGCCGGGCCATTCAACGTCCAGCTTCACGACGATCCAAAAGGATTTTGGATATTGCCTTTTCGATGTGGGTATTGGTTCTCTTTCCAATCTTTATTGTAATGAGACGTTGGACTTGGGTCTCCGGGGCGATGAAAGTGATTCTTGGAAAAGGCACATGGGTGGGCTTTTCGAAAGATTTGAAAGGTTTTCCAGGGCTTCGCCCGTGTTTGTTAAGTCGCTCGTACTCAAAGGATGACCGGGTCAAGCAACGGATCAATTTAACCTATGCGCGAGATTATAGATGGGCTACGGACCTTGGAGTCATCCGGGAAGCCTTAATTTCGCGACGCGCAATACATCGCCATGGCAACAATTGAAATCCTCTTACCCAAAATGGGAGAAAGTGTGGCTGAGGCCACCATTACCAAATTGGTCGTCTCCCTTGGAGATCGTGTAGAAGCAGATGAGCCTTTGGTGGAAATTGCCACCGATAAAGTGGACAGCGAGGTTCCAGCACCCGAGGATGGTTCGCTTGTGGAGTGGTTGGTGGCGGAAGGGGATGTCGTTGCAGTGGGACAAGCCATTGCTCGATATGACGTGAGTGGCTCAGTGGAAAAGCCCGCGGCGGCTTCAAAGCAAGTGGCTGCTCCAGTCGCAGCGGAGGCCCCACCAGTTGTCGTGGAGGCTTCACCAAACCCTGAAGTGATTGCGGCGGTTTCAGCTCCTTTGGACGCACTTCCTTCAAGAATGGGAGCTGCAGGACGTTTTTATTCTCCGCTGGTTCGTAGCATCGCTCAATCTGAAGGGGTAACCCAAGTAGAAATGGACGCCATTGCCGGCAGTGGTTCGGGAGGAAGAGTGACCAAGAAGGATATCTTGTCCTATTTGTCGAGCCGTGGAAGTGCCGGGTCTGGCGCTGCTCCAGTTGCATCCTCTCCGTCTGCAAATCCAGTGACTCCATCTGCGAGTCAAGCGCCTAAATCTATGGCTGCTTCTGGTCAAGACGAGATTGTGGAAATGGACCGGATGCGCAAGATGATTGCCGATCATATGGTGCGCTCGGTTCAAACGAGCCCGCACGTTACGAGTTTTGTGGAGGTGGATATGACCCGTATTGTCCAGTGGAGAAACAAGAACAAGGCGGCTTTTGAACAAGCGCATGGCACCAAGTTGACCTATACACCCTTGATTGCTGAAGCTATCGTCAAAGCCTTGCGGGATTTCCCTGGCGTCAACGCCAGTGTGGACGGAGATCGCATCATCATCAAAAAGCAAATCAACCTGGGCATGGCAGCTGCACTGCCCAATGGGAACTTGATTGTGCCCGTCATCAAGAATGCCGATCAATTCAGTTTGGTTGGATTGGCTCAGCAAGTCAACGACCTCGCAGATCGGGCAAGAAGGGGCAAGTTGAAACCCGATGATACCGCAGGAGGCACCTATACCATGTCCAATGTGGGAACATTTGGAAACGTCATGGGAACCCCCATCATCAACCAACCTCAAGTGGCCATTCTTGCATTGGGTGCCATTCGAAAGAAACCTGCAGTTGTCGAAACACCGGAAGGAGATGTCATTGCGATTCGTCACATGATGTTCTTGAGTCATAGCTATGATCACCGTGTCGTTGATGGCATGATGGGCGGAAGTTTTGTCAGACGAGTAGCCGATTATTTGGAGTCATTTGATTCCAATCGATCGGTGGTTTGACACCGATACATTTTAAGCGTTAAGTCTTTTAATTCAGTTTAAAACTGACTTGAATGTCCGAACTTGCACCTATGAATTTTTCAGCGCTGCACTTGAAAAAACCTTTGGTGGTTTTTGATTTGGAAACAACGGGAACCGACCTCTCCAAGGATCGGATCGTGGAACTAGCCATGATTAAAGTGTCTCCGGATGGCACTGTAGAGAAAAAACCAGATCAGCAAGGCAAAGAGCACCGCTTGTTGATCAATCCCGAAAGGCCCATTCCGGTGGAATCGAGCATGGTTCACGGAATTTACGATGGAGATGTGGCCGACAAGCCAACTTTTCGACAATATGCCAAAGGCATGGCGGCTTTTTTGGATGGATGTGACTTAGCGGGTTTCAATTCAAATCGTTTCGACGTTCCATTCTTGGCGGAGGAATTCCTCCGGGTGGGTGTCGATTTTGGAATGGAAGGTCGGAATTTGATTGATGTGCAGAATATCTTTCACATGATGGAGCAACGCACCTTGCGAGCGGCGTATCAATTTTATTGTGGCAAAGAATTGGATGGTGCTCACGAGGCGATGCCAGACACAGAGGCAACATTGGAAGTTTTGTTGGCACAATTGGAACGATACGAAAGCACCACCGTGATGGCGAGCAACGGCGATCAAGTTGGACCGGTTCCCACGGATATGGACGCTTTGCATGTGTTTTGCCAGCGGCAACGATTTGCGGATTTGGCGGGAAGATTTGTTTATGATGACCAGGACGCTGTAGTGTTCAATTTTGGCCAGCACAAGGGCAAGTCGGTGGAATCCATTCTCAAAGCCAATCCAGGCTATTTTGGTTGGATGATGGGAGCAGACTTTCCCGAATACACCAAGCGAGTGCTTCGCAAGGTGCATGAATCTTTGCAAGCTTAATCTTGTTGGGGTTGACGCAGCCGAAAAAACGAAAGATGATGGTGTTGGTCTCCAATGACCTCACGCATGATCAACGGGTGTCAAAAACTTGTCAAACCCTGCAGCAGGAGGGTTGGGAGGTGTTCCTTTTGGGTCGCAAGACAAGGGCATCGGGTGCTGGGCCATCTCAATGGCCGCACCACCGATTTTGGTTGCCATTCACTGCAGGTGTAGGGTTTTATGCATCCTTTCAAATCGTGCTATTTTGGAAGCTGCTTTGGTCTCGATACGATGCGATATGGGCCAACGATTTGGATACCATTTTGCCTGCGTATTTCATGAAAATACTGCGCAAGAAGCCGATCATCTATGACAGCCATGAATTTTTCACGGAAGCGGCTGGATTGACCGGAAGGCCTATTCAGCGTGGAGTGTGGATGACCATTGAACGTTTTGTTTTCCCTCGGTTGAAAGCAATTATCACGGTCAATGATGGAATTGCAGATGCTTATCAAAAGAGGTACCCAAAGGGAAAGGCAGGTCGGCCTTTGGTGGTTCGGAATATGCCAAGGCTCAAGCAACGCCCTGGATCATCGACGGACGTGTTGAAAAAGCATGGCATACATCAAAATGGGC
>JAPKCA010000115.1 GCA_028823145.1 Flavobacteriales bacterium | reverse complement strand
GAAGAAGCGCATCCCTCACATGTCATTCCGGTCACTTTGATTTGCTGCATGATATCACAAAGGTCGAGCAATTGAACTCTTTTGCTTCTAGTGGTAAAATAACGAAGTGTAGTTCGTCGTTGGATTCCCCGATGATGGGCTTAAATCCACGGCTGTTTCGGATGTACTTTTGCATTTGATTCTGAATATTTTCTTCATGCATTTGAATGAATTAACTGCCTTATCTCCTGTTGATGGACGTTACCGTTCACGAACTGCAACGCTTGCTGAACACCTCTCTGAATGGGGGTTGATTCGATGCCGTGTTGAAGTTGAAGTGGAGTATTTCATTGCGCTGACCCAAATTCCACTTCCTCCATTGGCCAACTTCTCCAAAGAAGCTATTGAGCCCTTGCGTGATTTGTACCGGAATTTTAGTGAAGGAGATGCCAATCGGATCAAGGAATTGGAGCGCGTGACCAACCATGATGTCAAGGCGGTAGAATACTTCCTCAAGGAGGAATTGGAGCGTTTGGGTTTAGCTGAGGTATCCGAGTTTGTGCATTTTGGGTTGACCTCTCAGGACGTCAACAACACGGCCATTCCCTTGTCTCTTATGCGTGCCACACAACACGTGTTGAGGCCGGCATTTGGAGCGTTGAGAAAGAAACTGGTCGGGCAAGCTCGAGAATGGAAAGGAGTGGCGATGTTGGCGAGGACTCATGGCCAAACGGCTTCTCCGGTGACTGTAGGGAAGGAATGGGCGGTTTTTGTGGAGCGATTGGATGTGCAGTTGGCTTTGTGGGATCAATCAGTCTATGCGGCCAAGTTTGGTGGTGCCACAGGACAATTCAATGCGCACATCGCGGCCTATCCCCACATCGATTGGAATGCATTTGGCCAATCCTTTGTCGAAAAGAGCTTGGGCTTGACGCGGAGCCGGATTACGACACAAATTGAACACTACGATCATCTGGCGGCTTGGTGCGATGGCTTGAGACGCATCCACACGATTTTATTGGATATGAATCGGGATGTTTGGACATACATCAGCATGGATTACTTCAAACAACGCATCGTGGAAGGCGAGGTGGGAAGCAGTGCCATGCCTCATAAGGTGAATCCCATCGATTTCGAAAATGCCGAAGGAAATTTGGGGATGGCCAATGCGTTGTTGGGCCATTTCTCTGAAAAATTGCCCATCAGTCGATTGCAACGAGATTTGACAGACTCTACGGTGCTTCGCAACCTCGGAGTTCCGTTGGGGCATGCATTGATTGCCATTCAGTCCATGGAAAAAGGATTGGGCAAGCTCTTGCTCAACGAAGATAGAATCGCGGCTGATTTGGACGCCAATTGGGCCATTGTTGCAGAAGGCATTCAAACCATATTGAGAAGAGAAGGCCATCCTCAGCCTTATGAAGCGCTCAAGGCGTTAACGCGAACTCATGGTGGGATCAACGAGGCTGCCATTGGCCAATTCATTGATGAGTTGGATGTGTCGAAAGCGGTGAAAGATGAGTTGCATCTGCTTTCTCCTGCGACATACATTGGTGGAGCAGCTGGATTGGTGGATTTACTTCAAGACTGAATCCATTGAGTCGCTTCAAAGAACTCTTCGGGCTGGTTGGAAATTACCGATGGAATTTGCTGGTGAATGTGCTGTGCAACGTGTTGAATGCGGTTTTGTCGTTGTTCACCTTCCTCAGTGTGGTTCCCTTTTTGCGGATCTTATTTGGGCCAGGAAATGAAGCATCGGCGAATGTGGATTGGCAATCATTGGAAGGTTTAGAAAAATGGTCCGGCTGGTTTGATCAATTGGTTCATCAGGTTGGTGCTCCAGTGGCATTGGCATGGATCTGCATCTCGATCGTTTTGGTTACCATCCTGAAGAATGCGGTAGGATATTTGGCTCTGTTTAGTTTGGCAACCATCCGAACAGGAGTCAGCAGGGATTTGAGGCAGCAGCTGTATTCCAAAATTCTATCCCTCCCGATCGGGTGGTTTACAGATTCGCGCAAGGGCGATGTCATCAGTCGCATGACCAATGATCTCATGGAAGTGGAATTCAGTGTGATTGGCACCATAGAAGTGCTCTTCAAATCACCTGTGACAGTCTTGGTTTCACTGGTGACATTGTTCTATTTAAGTTGGGAACTGACACTTTTTTCCATGCTCTTTTTGCCGGTTAGTGGCTACCTGATCAGTCGCATCGCTAAAAGCCTGAAGCATGCCGCTAAACGTGGAAAGGAGCAGTTGGGAGATTTGATTTCTGTGATCGAAGAAACGCTAGGCGGAATGCGTGTAATCAAGGCGTTCAATGCGGAAATAGCTTTTGACAGACGATTTCAAAAATCGAATGAAGGCTATTTCAATTTGATGCGGCGCTTGTACAAACGAGAATATCTATCCTCTCCAATCAGCGAAACCGTCTCCTTGACGGTTATGGCTATTTTGTTGTGGTTTGGTGGAGGCTTGGTGTTGAATGGCGAGGGTGGGTTGACGGGGGATTGGTTTATAGGGTACCTAGTCGTCTTTTCGCAAATCATCCCACCTGCACGGGCGTTTAGCGATGGTTACTTTCGGATTCAAAAAGGATCTGCATCCTTGGACCGTTTGGACGCAATTTTGAAAGAAACAGCGGGCGTTTATCAATCCGATGACCCTCAGAATTGTCCGCCGTTGGGTCAAAATATTCGCTTTGAAAATGTGAGCTTTTCTTATGGTGATAAGCCGGTTTTAAAAGGCATTGATTTGACCATAGGGAAAGGCGAGACCGTTGCATTGGTTGGCCCGAGTGGATCTGGCAAGACCACACTGACTCATTTGTTGGCACGTTTTTATGATCCAACCGAAGGGCGGATCACCTTGGATGGAAAGGACATCAAATCATTCGATTTAACCTCATTGCGAAGCCATATGGGAATTGTGACCCAGGAAACGGTTTTGTTCAATGACACCGTAGCGGCGAATATCTATTTGGGAGGAAACGAAGGAGAGATGAATGCGGATCACTTGCATGATGTGGCCGAGGCTGCAAATGCGAGCGAATTCGTTCATCGTTTGGAAAACGGCTTTGATACAATGATCGGAGATGGGGGAGGGAAATTGAGTGGAGGCCAACGGCAAAGACTGAGCATCGCGCGGGCTCTCTACAGAGACCCGGCTATCTTGTTGCTGGATGAAGCGACTTCGGCATTGGACACTGAGTCAGAGCAGTTGGTTCAGCAGGCAATTGATCGGCTTATGGAAGGCCGTACGGCATTGGTGATAGCGCACCGTCTGAGTACCATTCGTCATGCTACGCGAATTATTGTGATGGAAGATGGAGGGATTGCTGAACAGGGGACCCACGAAGACCTCATGGCATTGGGGGGCTTGTACAAGCGCCTAGTGGACATGCAGGATTTGCATTGACCCGAAATGAATAGGGAAAATAGTGCCCTGGATGCTATGCTCCGCTGGAAATGTCCCCAGTGCAGGGAAGGCAATCTGTTCGAGAATCAGAACGCATACGTTTTGAAGAAAACAACTGTTATGCATTCAGCTTGCCCGCGTTGCGGAGAGGATTTTCAACGTGAACCCGGCTTTTACTTTGGCGCAGCCTATGTTTCATATGCGCTTTCAGTCGCCCTTTGGATCGCCATTTTGGTGGCTCTCTCTGTTTTCAACGCCATCGATTGGATTGAATTCGGGTTTTATACGCACGTCGGGATGTTCCTTTCTGTCGGAATAACCTCTTTGATTTTGTTGCTCCCCCTTATATACCGGTGGAGTCGAACGATTTGGCTTGGGATGTTTGTTAAACGAAACGAAAAGGCCTGAAAAAATCAAAGGGGCCCCTCCGTTGAGGGACCCCTTCTCACCAAATCGCCTGATTCATTTACGCTCAAATTCGAGAGCGTGGCAAAACCAAAACCATCTCCTATTACGGGGGTGCCTCGTTTTAAGTTGCGTTTTATGCGAAAAAAAATAAAGAAAAACACCAACTAGCTGATATTCAGATAGTTGGTACCTTAGAATTTTGAATCATTTCTTCATTCTGAACCCGGATGCTCTCCTTGTGGAGCTGCTCGAGGAGGTTAGAAATGAATGCGGGTCCCAATCCCCAACGGTCTGCCCAACCACCACGCGTTTCAATAACCTCTTTCCATCTTTCCATTTGCAGGATGGTCATGCCATGCTCCAACTTGAACCTTCCTATCTCTTTCGCCAAGTTCATCCTGGCGTTCAGCAACTCAATGAGTTGTTCGTCCAATGAGTCCATCTGCAGTCGTAAGGACTCTAGTCCAGAGCTATGTTCAGGCTGTGCATGCACCTCACGAATGGTCAATTCGTCAATCAACGTCACCAATGACTGGGGAGTGATTTGTTGCTCGGCATCGCTCCAAGCCTGCTCAGGTTGGTTGTGAGTCTCGATCATCAGCCCATGCATCCCAAGGTCCATCGCTTTTTGTGCAACAACATGAACAAGATTGCGTCTTCCTGCAATGTGACTCGGATCGCAGAGCATTGGAATCTCCGGTAACACCGATCGCAATCCGATGGGGATTTCCCACATGGGCGCGTTGCGGTATTCTTTTAGTCCGTAGCTGCTAAAGCCTCGGTGCATGGCCCAAACAGGTCCTCCCACGCTGGCTGAAATCCGTTCGATGGCTCCAATCCAAAGCTTCAAATCTGCATGCATGGGGTTTTTGACAAAAACGGGAATCCCCGTTCCTCTCAGCGCGTCAGCAATTTCTTGAACGGCAAATGGACTTACCGTGGTTCTTGCCCCAATCCACAGGACATCGAGCCCAGCTTCCATGCATGCTTCCACATGTTGGGCGTTCGCAACTTCAGTTGCTACAGGGAGTCCTGTTGTTTGTCGGACTTCTTTCAGCCATTCCAAGCCGATTTGACCAACCCCTTCAAAGGCATTTGGCCGGGTGCGGGGCTTCCAAATTCCAGCCCTGAAAAGGTGTACTTTTTCAGAATTGGCTAATGCTCTGGCGGTCGCCAAAACTTGTTCTCTAGACTCCGCGCTGCAAGGTCCACTCATGACAAATGGACGTTGAACGGAGTCAATGCTTGCTGAAAGGGAGGGAGCTCCAAAAATGTTCTTGACCACCACGAAGCAAAGATAACTGCTACATAGCATCCTTGTTTCAATAAGAATGTTTTTTGGACGATAAAAGGCATGGAAATCAAAAGCCTTGGCAAAACCAAGGCTTTCGTACCCGGAACTGGATTCGAACCAGCACGCCCGAAGGCACAGCCTTCTGAGGACTGCGCGTCTACCAATTTCGCCACCCGGGTAGGTGGAGGGGAGTCTGACCCCCTTTGAGAGAGTGCCCAGAGCGGGACTCGAACCCGCACGCCCTAAAGGACACATGGCCCTCAACCATGCCTGTCTACCAATTTCAGCACCTGGGCGGTGCAAAACAAAAGATGTCCGTTGACACCCTATTTTGTGACCCCTCTGGGACTCGAACCCAGGACCCTCTCATTAAAAGTGAGATGCTCTAACCAGCTGA
>JAPKCA010000114.1 GCA_028823145.1 Flavobacteriales bacterium | reverse complement strand
CACCAATGCTTCGAATAGCTCGCGCTTGTCATGATGAAAGTCCTGCTCCAAGTCCAAAGCAACATCTGCCGCATAACGCAGACACCACGCTGCGATATAGTTGGTGTACCAATTGTTATTGACGTTGTTTTCATATTCATTTGGACCGGTCACCCCTAAAATGACCCAAGCCTTCTTTTCCTGTGACCACTGTACTCTCTGAGCCCAAAATCGAGCGATACCAAGCAAGACAGCAAATCCATGGGATGCCATGTAGTTCTCATCTCCCGTGTAGTTGATGTAATTCCAGATCGCATAAGCCATAGCCCCGTTGCGATGGATTTCCTCAAATGTGATTTCCCATTCGTTGTGACATTCCTCCCCGTTCATGGTCACCATCGGATACAAAGCCGCCCCACATGAGAAACCCAATTTTTCCGCATTCTCGATGGCACGATCCAAATGATGGTAACGGTAGAGTAACAATTGCCGAGGAACCTCCTGCTCATGCCCTGCCAAAAAGAATGGAAGGCAATACGCTTCGGTATCCCAATAGCTCGCACCCCCGTATTTCTCTCCTGTGAATCCTTTCGGGCCAATGTTTAGGCGAGGATCGTCCCCACGGTAGGTTTGATTGAGATGGAAAACATTAAACCGAATGGCTTGTTGGGCCGCAACATCACCTTCGATTTGAATATCACCCCGTTCCCAAATCTCCTTCCAAGCTTGCTCATGCTCTTCGAGAAGAACGTCAAACCCTACGGAATAGGCCTCTTCCGATCGATCTATGGATTGAGCTAACACCTTCTCCATGGAATGATTCAAGGTCGTGGTCACCCCAACGTATTTCTCCACAATCAACGACTCCCCCACCCCAAGGGAAACGTCAAACACACATCCCGCTCGCTTTTCAGACACAAAGGCATCGGACGGCAACACGTGCCTTTTTTCTTTGGCAGTCATCCATTCAACCTTCGTGCGCATCGATGCTGCGGTTCCAAATTGGGTCTTCTCTGTGATGCTGAAAACGGAAGCAGAACCGTCGGTTTTCGAAATTACGTCTTCAACCCTCCAAAAGGCGTCGTCCCAGTTGCTGTCTTCGTTTTTTACATCCGCATCGATACTCGGCGTTAACCGAACGTCTACCTCCCCGTTGAGGGACTTCACACCATAACAAATAGCCGCCACTTCCGGTCGATGCATGGAGCAAAACCTTTTCGATTGAATCTCAATCTGAGCACCATTCAACATTTCCACAACAAATGTGCGTTGAAGGAGGCCAACCCTCATGTCCATTTCTCTTCGAAAGGAGTGCACTCGCTTGACCCGATGAAGATCCAATTGCTCGCCGTTGATAGTCACATCAATGGAAATCCAATTGGTCGCGTTAAGCACCTTGGCAAAATATTCTGGATAGCCATTTTTCCACCAACCAACGCGCGTCTTATCCGGGTAATACACACCCGCTAAATAGGAACCTGAATGAGAATCTCCAGAATACGCTTCTTCAAAATTTGCGCGTTGACCAAACCGACCATTGCCAATGGAAAAAAGTGATTCAGCAGCCCGAACAGTTTTCGGGTTCCATGCACTTTCAACAAGATGCCAGGCATCCAATTCCAATAGTTTCATTCAATAAAAGTCATGAATTGGATAGCAAGTTCTGCATTCTTTCCCAATTCATTTTCTCGAAATCATCAATGATCGCATCCGCATCTGATAATTCAATCTCATTTCCCACTCCTACAACCTGAAATCCGCCATTGATTGCCGCCTCTACCCCTGCTTTCGCATCTTCAAAAACCAAACATTCCGAAGGAGTCAAACCCATGAGTCGCGCTCCCAGCATGAAGACCTCAGGATCTGGTTTGGACAGGGTGATTCTATTTCCATCCACGATGGCGTCGAAGGCATCCGTCAATTCCAATTGTCCCAAAATTTGATGGGCATTCTTTGAAGATGAACCCAAGGCAATCTGCATGCCCCGCGATTTAAGTTCTCGAATAAACTCTACTATCCCAGGCAACGCATCATTTACGCCTATGCTTGCTGACAAAGAAAGATAGTGGGCATTCTTCTTCTCCATTAACCGGAGTTTGGTCTGTGAATCCAAAACCAAACCGCCTTTGTTCAGAATAAACTCGAGACTATCTACCCGTGATACTCCCTTCAGCAGTTCATTGTCCTTTTCATCAAAGGGCACTCCCAAGTCTTCAGCCAAAATCTGCCATGCTGCAAAATGATGCGACGCAGTATCTACAATGACGCCATCTAAATCGAAAATAAACCCTTTGACGGTCATGGCTTAGACGATTTATACGTTGGCCAAAATGTACTTCACATGATAGTCCGCTAGTCCATCAATCGGTCGTTTGATGATTTTCCCTACCTCAATTCCTTCGCGACCACATACGTGGCGAAGAACAGATTGAAAATGGAACGCCACAGAACCTACGAAATGCACTGGCACCTCTTGGTAATTCTCATAACACTTGATGTGAACATCCACAAACGCCTGAAACCCCTCCTCTAACAAGGATATAATCTGCGGAATCTCTTGATGCCGACCAATAAAAGTCATGAACGACGCCAAGAATACATTGGCATTGGGCTCTTTGTAAACACGATGAATGATCTCCTCCTTGCTGAAACCAAACGTTTTGATAAAATCACTCTCAACCACAGGGTCCAAACGATGGTAGAGATGATCGGACAACAAACGTTTCCCAAACCAGGAACCGCTAGCCTCATCACCCAAAATATAAGCTAGAGCTGGCACAACTTCCTGGGTGGTTTCTCCATCAAAATAACATGAGTTCGACCCTGTTCCAATAATGCAAGTGATGGCATTTTCACCTTCGAACGTGCTATACGCTGCTCCGTCCAAATCATGTCCGACATGAACATCAGCTGAAGAGAAGACACGTTCAAGGCCCGACCGAATCACCGAGCATAAATCCTCTGAACTACTTCCCGCACCATAAAAGAACACCCGTTCCACCTGATCGGAAATTTCCATCGCCGCTGGTGTTTTTAGCATAGTCTGCTCCACCAAGTCTGCGTCATGGAAATAAGGATTGAACCCCATTGAATGGAATTCGCGCAAATTTCGCCCTTGTTCATCAATCAACATCCAATCGCACTTGGTTGATCCACTGTCAGCTATAAGAATTTTCATAATGAAAAAAAACTTCAATAAAACTTAAATTCGGTCCACCAAGTCGGCAACGCGGGCAGCATAACCTGCCTCATTGTCGTACCATCCAAAAATCTTAACCGTCGTCCCTCTCGCTTTGGTTAAACCAGAGTCAAATATGCATGAATGCGTATTCCCCACAATATCTACTGAAACCAGAGGGTCCTCTGAATATTCGAGAATGCCCTTCATCGAACCGTCTGCAGCATGCTTCATGGCTGCATTAATTTCTTCAGATGTAGCCGGCTTTTTAAGAACGGCCGTCAAGTCAGTCATCGATCCCGTTGGGGTTGGAACCCGAACAGCTAATCCGTCAAGTCGACCCGCCAATTGAGGCAAAACCAAACCCACCGCTTTTGCTGCTCCTGTAGAAGTCGGTATCATACTCAATGCCGCAGCCCTTGCTCTGCGAAGATCACTATGTGGTGCATCCTGCAAACGCTGATCGGATGTATAGGCGTGAATGGTGGTGATGAAACCGTGGTCCAACCCAAAAACATCATCCAATACCTTGGCCATCGGAGCCAAACAATTCGTCGTACAAGATGCATTGCTCATGATCCGGTCTTCCGAAGTCAGGATGTCATCATTTACACCCAAAACAATCGTCTTCATTTCACCCTTTGCAGGTGCGCTGATGACCACTTTCCCTGCACCTGCCTCCAAGTGTAAACCAGCCTTTTCAGCACTGGTGAAAACACCTGTTGATTCCACCACGACATCAATCTTCAATTTACCCCATGGCAAATCTGCAGGATTTCGTTCCGCCGTGATATGCACCTCCTGGCCATTTACGATCAATTGTCCATTGGAAACGGATACCTCTCCATCAAATCGTCCATGGATGCTATCGAACTTCAGTAAGTGCGCCAAAGTCGCAACATCCGTCAGGTCATTGATGGCTACGACACGTATGCCTTCACGCCCCAACATTTGACGAAAGGCCAAACGACCTATCCGTCCAAAACCGTTGATTGCAATGTTTTTCATCTTGTAATTCAAATGGATGTGATTAGTTCTTAGATCGACAAAATTCGAGCGATGCGAACTTCGTCCTCCAATGAGTGTGTTTTGTTTTTGACGACCTCCTCAAAAGGAAAGTACACCAATTGATCATTGACGATACCCGCCATGACATTCTTTTTTCCAGAGAGCAATCCCTCTACAGCGGCCACTCCCAATTTCGATGCTAAAACACGATCGAAACAGCTAGGCTCTCCACCTCGTTGCAAATGTCCCAGCACTGTGACACGGGTTTCATACCGGTTATCGATGGCATGCACCTTTTTTGCAATCTCAAAAGCCCCTCCCTCAGGATGACCCTCGGAAACGATGACAATGCTAGACGTTTTATTTGAAGCTTGGCCAACTCCCAAAATCTTCACAAGTTCTTCAATCGAAATTCCCGTTTCATGAGTCATGACTGCTACAGCTCCTGTGGCAATACCTGAATGCAACGCAATGAATCCGCTATCTCTTCCCATGACTTCCACAAAAAACAACCGATTGTGACTATCGGCGGTGTCCCGAATTTTATCGACCGCTTCAACCACTGTATTCGTCGCCGTATCAAACCCAATTGTAGAATCCGAACCTGATAGATCATTGTCGATCGTTCCCGGAAGACCAATTACTGGAAAACCTGTTTCTTTTGAAAAATGCATCGCTCCAGCAAACGTTCCGTTGCCTCCAATAACCACGAGTGCATCCACTTCGTTTTCGAGCAATTGTTGATGAGCCTTTCGCCGACCTTCTTCATTCCTAAACTCCTCGCATCTGGCAGACTTCAAGATGGTACCTCCTCTTCCTAAAATCTTGGCTACCGATCGGACATGCAGGCGTTTAAAGTCCCCCTGCATCAACCCATGGTATCCTTGAAAAACTCCAACGGCCTCACAATCATGGTAAACTGCTGCTCGAACGACTGCTCGAATAGCTGCGTTCATTCCAGGTGAATCACCACCTGACGTCAAAACCGCGATTTTTTTCATCTTTATCATGTCCCGGAATACACCCTATTAATATGGTACGAATAGCTACCCGGGGCGCGAAGATAAGCCGATAATTTCCGAGATACCAATCTTAGTGTAAGTTTTACACTATTGTGCTAGCAATAAGAAAATACGTGTACTTTTAGCCCATGCAAGAAATAGCTCCACTTCATATCTCTGTAGATTGTGTGGTATTCGGTTACGATGACGATGGGCTAAAAGTACTTCTGATTCATCAGCGTGCCCCTGAGGGGCAAGGGAACACTCGTATTCCAATCCAGTCACAGCTTCCCGGCGACCTCATCTTATTGGATGAAGGGCTCCATGATTCCGCTGAGCGAGTT
>JAPKCA010000026.1 GCA_028823145.1 Flavobacteriales bacterium | reverse complement strand
CCATCAACCCTTTTCCATAGGTCAACGTGTGGAACATCTTGCCTTCCGTAAGGTCCTTCAATTTATCGCTGTAACTCGGGATCCCTAGGATGTGTCCATTTCGGCTGAGAGCGCCATCTCCTTTGCCTTCCTCACCATGACATTGCGAACACATCATGGTATAGATTTCTTGTCCTTTTTCAAGTTCCGCCTGTCCGACTGAAGCCAATGGTGAATTCAATCCCAAGCCCGCTGCTTCGTACCCTTCGACCGTATTGGCGTACGCGTATGGCAGCACAAAATCTATGTCCTCTGGTGCAAAACGAATGGTTCCGGCAACCGGCTTCCGCGCCGATTGAACCATTCTTTGAGCAGCCGCCATTTCCTCCCCTACCTGGTATGGGTCTTGTCCATAGTCCACATATGCTTCTAGGGCAGGAGAACGATACATGTCAGGCATATACTCCAATCCAGAGCTATCTGGGTTGTTGATACATCCCGTCAGTGTTACAACTGCGACTGCCACTAAGGGCGGTATGTCTTTCCAGCGGATGTTCATCACTTATAATCTTTGATGCTCAGCTCAAAAAGCTGTGTTTCTTTGATGGCCGCCTCCAGCTCCTCAACAGGATGGCTGTTCTGTTCGGTGGTAATCTCCATGACAAACATATTATCTGTTGTCCGTGGATCCGGATTCGAGGCCGGCATACCCGGAAGCGTTCCGTTGCGCAACAAGTAAGTCAATGCCATGCCGTGCGCACCACACAAAACCGAAAACTCAAATGTAACCGGAATAAATGCCGGTAAATTTTCAATGAGCGAAAAGCTCGGCTTTCCTCCAATGTTCATTGGCCAGTCGGAAATCATAAAGTACCACATGCCCAATAGAGCCAATGCGGTCCCGGTGCTTGCATACAAAAATGCCGTGATCCCCAATCGCGTGCGCTTCACCCCAATAATAGGGTCAATGCCGTGGATAGGGAAAGGCGAAAACACCTCCTTGATCCGGATGCCTTGGGCAACCAGCTGCGACGCCGCATTTTTCAGCGTATCGTCGTCGTCATACATCACATGGAATACCTTGTTCATAGCTTCAGGAATCAATGCTTGTCTTGGTTTTTCTTATAGTTCTCACCACTGGACTTTAGGATGGTCTTCAATTCGTTTAATGCCAAAACCGGGAAGAACCGGGCAAAGGCAAGAAACAAGGTGAAGAAAATACCCAAGGTTCCGATGAAAATTCCGATGTCAATACTCGTTGGATAAAACTCCCCCCAACTGGACGGATCATAGTCCCGGTGGATCGAGGTCACGATGATCACGTACCGCTCAAACCACATGCCGATGTTTACGACAATGGATAGAGCGAACGTCGCCGTTAAGCTCCGCCGGATTTTCTTGAACCAGAACAACTGTGGGCTGATCACGTTGCACGTCATCATAATCCAATAAGCCCAGCTGTACGGTCCGCTAAAACGATTGATAAAGGCATAGCTCTCATACTCCACTCCCGAATACCACGAGATGAACAACTCGGTCATGTAGGCTACACCCACAATGGAACCCGTTACAATGATGACAATGTTCATGTATTCCACGTGCTTCACGTGAATGTAATTTTCCAATTTCATGCCCTTGCGCAAGACAAGAAGCAAGGTTTGGACCATGGCGAAACCCGAGAACACCGCTCCAGAAACGAAGTAAGGAGGGAAGATGGTCGTGTGCCAACCAGGAACAATTGAAGTTGCAAAGTCCATGGATACAATGGAGTGCACCGAGAACACCAATGGTGTTGCGATTCCTGCCAAAACCAAAGAAACCTCTTCAAATCGTGTCCAATGCTTGGCACGGCCACTCCAGCCAAAACTCAATAAGCCATACGCCTTCTTTGCGAACGGCTTGGTCATCCGGTCACGGATCGTCGCGAAGTCTGGAATTAAGCCGATATACCAGAACACCAATGAGACAGAGAAATAGGTGGAGATTGCAAATACATCCCACAAGAGTGGAGAATTAAAATTCACCCACAATGAGCCAAATTGGTTGGGCAATGGCAATACCCAGTAGCTAACCCAGATACGCCCCATGTGAATGCCGGGGAAAACCGCCGCCATGATGACAGCAAAAATGGTCATCGCCTCCGCTGAACGGTTGATGGCCATCCGCCATTTTTGACGGAACAATAGCAAAACCGCTGAAATCAGCGTGCCGGCGTGACCAATACCGACCCACCAAACGAAATTGGTGATGTCCCAAGCCCATCCAACGGTCTTATTCAATCCCCACACTCCAATGCCTGTCCCTATGAGGTACAAGATGCATCCCACGCCGTATATGGCGATGATGCTGGAGATGGTGATCATGATTTTCCATCCAATAGGTGCCGGACCTACAATAGGTCCGACCACGTCGTCGGTGATGTCTTTGTAAGACTTATTCCCTAGAATCAGGGGCTCCCGAATGGCTGCTTCTCTTTGCATATCCCGATCAGGCTTGAGTTGGTTCTACGTTGCGCACCTTGGTCATGTAAAAGATGTTCGGTTTGACTCCGATTTCTTCTAAAGCGTGGTATGCACGATTATTCTCTGAAATGGCGCTTACACCAGACTTCTTGTCGTTCAAATCACCAAACGAAATAGCGTTGGTTGGACAAGCCTCAGCACAAGCCGTAACGATGCTTCCATCCTGTACAGGGGTCCCATCCTTTTTGGCGTCGAGTTTCCCCGACTGAATGCGTTGAACGCACATGCTGCATTTCTCCATCACACCACGGCTTCTAACCGTTACATCTGGATTCAACACCATGCGCATTAGGCTATCCTGTGCTGGATTGAAGTTTGCAAATTTCTTGTATCCCGGATAATTAAACCAGTTGAATCGGCGGACCTTATACGGGCAGTTGTTGGCACAGTAACGGGTTCCGATGCAACGATTGTACGTCATCTGATTCAAGCCTTCGTTGGAGTGCGTCGTTGCAGCAACCGGACAAACCGTCTCACAAGGAGCGTGGTTACAGTGTTGGCACATCATCGGCATGTGAACCGTTTGCGGATTCAAGGCCGGGTCTTCCATCCGTCGGTAAGATGAAATAACGCCTGTCCCTTCTTCTTCGCCCTTCTTCAAGCTATAATCGGAGGCGAAGAATCGGTCAATTCGCATCCAATGCATATCCCGATGGCGCCGAACTTCATCCTTTCCTACAACAGGTACGTTATTCTCGATGTGGCAAGCAGTCACACATCCACTGCAACCTGTACAGGTCGTCAAGTCGATGGTCATTCCCCAACGGTGTCCTACTTCCTCAACCGCATGCTCATGCCATAAGTCAAACGCATCGGTCGGTTTGCTGTCCAACGCATCGATGTTGCCATCCCCATTCACATCTTCATGCACACCAAGCGTAATCCGCTTGTTCCATGATGCCAAGCCCTTTTTAATATCGCGCTCCGCAAAGTAGCTGGTGAAATCCGTTTCCTTCACAATGCTCTCACGGCCCATGAACGTGTTCTGAATTTGGGTGCAAGCCAAAGGATATGTTCCGCCCGTGGCTTCTACCGTTATATCGTACTGGGCATACTCCACATGATTTCCTCCGCCTACTGCCCATGGAAACACATTCGCTCCCACCGGTGTCATCTTGCCAGACGCGTCCATCTGGAACGAACCATTCTCAGCACTTTGGAAAGCCGCCTTTCCAATATTCTCTCCGTTCGCTCCACGGCCATAACCCAATGCGATACCAATGGTTCCGGGTGTCTGTCCTGGTGTCGGGAATACCGGCAGCTCAATCGATGAACCTCCAACAGTCACTTTCACGACACTTGCCGGTGCTTCTTGGCCAATAAAGCCATTCAGTCCCATCGCGTCAACGTCAGCATGTGACATGCACACATAATTGTCCCAAGTTACTTTTGTGATTGGGTCTGGTGTCTCCTGCAAAATGGGGTTAGCCGCGTGTTGCCCCGCTCCCATCGTCGTCTTCTGGTAAAGCGCTAACTCGAATGCCCCTCCTTTACGTCCATTCAATTCAGTCCACGCAGCAGTCAAATCACCTCCAGCATATGCATTGAATTCGCCATTTGCACGATTCGTGGCGATGAATCCGTTATGAACGGCTTTGTTCCAATCTGAATTCGTGTACATCTGGGACGATTCATAGTTGGCCGCATGCGTTTGACGCATGTACGTGTACCAATCCGTTGGAATCCCCGCCCAAGTCAGAATACTCTCTCCCGTAGCTCGAGAATTGAACAGTGGCGCAATCGTTGGCTGCACCAGATCGATTCGCTCTTGATCTAATAGAAGGTCACCCCACGATTCCAACCAGTGGTGGTTTGGAGCCATTGCAGCACAAAGACTCGCGGTCTCATCCGAAACCAAAGAAGTGCTCACAGATGTTTTGACATTGGCAAGACCTGCAATGAACGCTTCAGCATTCACAGCGTCATAGGCCGGATTGCAATCCGATACAATCAATGTGCTCACCTCACCCGCGTTCATGTCCTTAACCAGTGCTTTAAAGGCCTTGAAGTCCCCTTGGAACAATCCGGAATCGCTATGAATGACAGACGTGCCTACGGATCCCAATGCCACGTTGATGGCGTTGACGATACGTTGGGTGTTGATGTCATTCGAGCCCGCCAATACCAATCCATTGGCGCCAGCCTTTTTCAAATCCTTCGCCGCATTTGCCACAGCAGCAGCAGCAGCTTCTGAGAGATTGGCCGCAACCCCTTGGCCCGTGATTGCTTTGAGAAGTGCTGTTGCAATTTTCCCTTGTTCAGAAGGCTTCACCATGGTCCGGTAGTCCGCATTGGATCCGGTCAAACTCATGGTTGTTTCGAACATGTGCAACCGCGACATTTTGCCGCTTTCCGGTCGGCGGTTGCTGCTCCAGCGGTCGTTGTAAACGATCGTATCGCCAAACGTTCCTAAAAAATCTGCACCAATGCTGACCACCGCATTCGCCTTATCAAAACTATACGACGGGAATGAACTCACTCCAAAGTCCGCCAAAGATGCCGCATGAAACGCACCATAATCTACCGCATCATATTGGACATGTTCCACACCTGCCGATTCTTTTAGGGCATCAATGGCGCGATTCAAGGATGGGCTTAAAATCGTATTCGTCAATAAAACCTTGCGTCCAGGTTGCTGCAACCCTGTCTTTATTAGTTGGTCTATCGCATCCCAGTTTGCGTCAGCACCACCCATCTGTGGTCCTTGTAAACGTGAGCTATCATAAAGGGACATCACCGATGCATTGACCCGAGCATTGATCCGACCTACACCTGTTTTTGTATTGGACTTGATGAAAATCGGTCGGCCCTCGCGGGTCTTTACCAAGACATTGACGAAGTCATGCCCATCGTAATAGGTGCTGGCATAAAAATTCGCTACCCCAGGAGTCACGTCTTCCGGCTTGTTGGTGTAGGGTATGCTTTTGATCACTGGAGTCTCACACGCGGCAAGAGTCGCAGCCGTCAAACTGAATCCCATAAATTTCAAAAAATCCCGACGACCTGTGTGGGTGGATTCCAAACGCTCGTCGCTCAGAAATTCATCAACCGACTTTGCCTCCGGGAACTCTTGTTCCTGAATGTTCTTGAATGCTTCCGTTTCCTGGAGTTCGTCCAGTCCGGACCAATAACGCTTTGTATTTGCCATGAGGCTGCGATAAGGGGTTCGCGATTGCTTCTTAGTAGTGGCACTTGGCGCATTCCCATCCGCCGAGTTCCTTCACTGTGATTTTGTCGTCTTCCAGGTATTTCCTGAGTTCTTCATTGCCGCGTAAGTTATCCTTGAGGCGTCGGTGAATTTCTTCATAGTAACCACTGCTGGCCAAGTCAATTTCAGCTTTGTTGTGGCATTCAATGCACCAGCCCATGGTCAATGTCGGCTTGGATAGCTCAATCAACCCAGGGTACTTGTCCACGAGTTGATTGATGTCATCAACCTTCGCTACACGTCCAACCGTATACGTTTCGACATCGCCGTGGCAATTCTGACATTGGAGCCCTCCGACAACTACGTGTTGCTGATGGCTGAAATAAACGTGGTCAGGCAAATTGTGCACTTTATTCCATCGAATCGGTTCGCCATCGAATGAGTCCTGAGGCAATGCATACCCGCTCTTGCCATCGCCATCGACATACGTTGCTGTTGTGGCATCAAAACCAATGGCTTCATAAATCTTTGCGATTTCTGTTTCGCCCGTACGACGCCCTTTTTTGACCGCCTTGTGGCAGTTCATGCAAACGTTCGTAGATGGAATGCCCGCGTGCTTTGATTCATACGCACTCGTGTGGCAATACTTGCAGTCCACCTCGTTTTCACAAACGTGGACCGAATGAATGAACTGAATGGGTTGATTGGGCTTGTATCCTTCCACAACGCCAATACGCATGAGACCTTGATATCCCAACACTGCTCCATATGATGCGAAGAAGATTACAATGAGCGATACGACCACCCGATTATCCCATGCCCAATTCTGAATTCGATTTCCATAGGGCAGCTCAGGGAGCATATCCTCCCCCGCATCTTTGTTCATTGCATTTGTCAAGGAGCGATTGACCCCCGCTGCAGACAAGGCAATAATCAAGAACAGCACCAACAGAATCAAAAACCAAATGCCGCTACCTCCCTCTTCTGCGGGGAGTGCCATTTCATCCACCGTTGGACACTGAGAACCCGCATCCGTTACCGGAGCAACATCAGGCGGAGTCTGAACATAGGCCATGATGTTTTTAATGTCATCAGCTGAACCAGCTTGCGCCGTCATCCAACCATAAGTCGGAACATACCGTGAAACGATCGACTTGATATATCCATCTCCCTCTTCGGCAGCAGCCTGAGGGTTTTGAATCCACTTCACCAACATTTCATCACTCGCACCCCATCTGTCAACAATTCCAGCTAGTCCTGGAGCTGCAAGCACCTCGGCAGTCACCTTGTGACAAGACGCGCAATTGGCATTGAACAAGGCTTGACCCGCTTCAACGTCTCCCTCCTCCCAAATTCCCGCTGTCGCTATTCCTGCAGAAAACAGAAGACAAGCCGTTAGCAAGTTTCGTGTGGCCCGGATTCCCGTGTACGCTACCATGTATGTCGCTTTTCGCATTACGATAAAAAATCGCTCATTTCGCGCGCAAAATTAAGCATACATGGCGCAATAAACAGAGCCATCGGAGAGCAATCTGCAGAACCTCTCTTATTCAGACTGATTCTGAATAAGCAGTATGTGGTTGGCGGTGATTTCGTTTCTTCAAGCCCTCGAAAGAATGTTTTACTGAGTTTTAGCGTTCTGTACATCGAAACCATCGCGAGCATTGTTAATTTCACCTCACGATGTCACCTTCAAACCTCCTCCAACACCTTTAGAATCACATGAGGACTTCCGCCATCATTCTGTTCGTTTTAGGATCGCTTTCTTCCCATGCACAAGAAACTGCTCCTTGGTGGAAATCCCTTTTTCGCACCAAGGATACCGTGAAGGAACAGCCTCATTCTCATGAAATAGCTCCAATAAATATCCCCGGTTTTTCAACGGAAGAGAAGCCCGGAGAAGTATTGATGCCTGCCTTTACTGGTGACAACGAGGAAAATGTAAATTCATCGCAAGGCCTACCGGTCATGCCTGGGAGCTATTCTTTGACGTGTGACGAAGGCATTGCCCAACTAGATTCAGCCTGGAAATCAGAGGAGCATCCTGTCCAAGGGTACAGAGTCCAAATCTTTTTAGGTCCACTGCAAGAAGCTCGGAAAGTGCGCGCCCAAATCCGTAAAAGCAGCGAACAAAACGTGTACTTGTCTTCTATGCCACCGAGTTACCGCGTGACCATTGGAGATTTCCGAGATAAGTGGTCTGCAGAGCGTCAACGACAGGCTATGGAAGCCCGATACTCCCAAGCATTAGTCGTCCCAATGCCCATCAGATTGCCAGCTATCGATCTATAAGCGGGTTAATCAGGTTCAATCCTCAAGCTTCTGCTTGACTTCGACTTCTTCGAATGCCTCGATGATGTCTCCGACTTTGATGTCATTGTAACGTTCCACGTTCAATCCACATTCAAAGCCTTTCGCAGCCTCCTTTACATCATCCTTAAAACGTTTCAAGGAGCCCAAAGTACCGGTATAAGCCACGACCCCTTCGCGAATCAATCGAATCTTGTTGTTCCGTTTTATCAAACCTTCCGTCACAAAGCAACCGGCAATCGTGCCAACCTTTGAAATCTTGAACGTCTCTCGGATCTCAGCTGCCCCCACCACTTTCTCTTCAATACGAACAGAAAGCAAGCCTTCCATCGCATCCTTCATTTCTTCAATGGCCTTATAAATGATGGAATAAAGCATGATTTGCACTTCTTCTTTCTCCGCCAATTTCCGAGCAGCTCCACTTGGGCGAACCTGGAAACCAATGATGATCGCAGAAGACGCAGAGGCTAACAAAACGTCTGACTCAGACACCTGACCCACGGCTTTGTGGATGATGTTGACCTGTACTTTTTCCGTGGAGAGCTTTTCCAAAGAATCGCTCAAGGCTTCGATGGAGCCGTCCACGTCACCTTTTACAATCAAATTCAATTCCTTGAATTCTCCAACAGCAATTCGACGTCCTAACTCTTCCAATGTTACGGCGCGCTGCGAACGAACTCCCTGCTCACGCTGTAATTGCTGACGCTTGGTTGCGATTGCCCGAGACTCGCGCTCATCATCGAATACATGGAATTTATCTCCAGCACTTGGAGCGCCATCAAATCCCAGAATTGACACCGGGACAGAAGGGGCAGCCTCTTCTACCCGTGTACCACGTTCATTGAACATGGCTTTGACTTTTCCGGAATATTGACCCGCAAGGATGGCATCCCCCACCTTCAACGTCCCACCTTCAACCAATAAATTGGTCACATATCCACGGCCTTTGTCCAACGAGCTCTCAATGACCGTTCCCAATGCCCGCTTATCTGGGTTAGCAAGGAGATTCAACATTTCCGCTTCCAATAACACCTTTGCCAATAGCTCTTCAATATTCGTCCCCTCCTTAGCTGAAATTTCCATGCTTTGGAATTTCCCGCCCCACTCTTCAACAACGACATTCAATTCCGAAAGCTCCTGACGAATTCGGTCCGCGTTGGCTTCCGGACGATCCATTTTATTCAAGGCAATGACCATGGGAATCCCTGCAGCTTGTGCATGGTTAATCGCTTCCTTGGTTTGAGGCATCACTGCGTCATCCGCAGCAACGACAATAATGGCAATGTCGGTTACTTGTGCACCTCTAGCACGCATGGCGGTAAATGCCTCGTGGCCCGGTGTATCCAAGAATGTCATGGTCCCTCCTTTAGGTAGGGTAACATTATATGCGCCAATGTGCTGCGTGATTCCGCCCGCCTCGCCCGCAATGACATTCGCTTTTCGAATGAAATCAAGCAACGAAGTCTTTCCATGGTCAACGTGACCCATCACCGTGACAATTGGTGGTCGAGCCTTCAAGTCTTCTTCACTATCCGTTTCAAGCTCAATGGCCTCCTGCACCTCAGCGCTCACAAAATCAGCGTCGAATCCAAATTCCTCAGCAATGATGGTGATGGTCTCTGAATCCAGTCGCTGGTTGATGGAAACCATAATCCCCAATGTCATGCACGCCGAAATGACTTCATTGACATTGACATTCATCATACTTGCAAGCTCTGCAACGGTCACAAATTCCGTCAACTGCAAAGTACTCGCTGCTTCCTGTTGACGAGCAATTTCTTGCTCCTGACGCTCTTGCACGGCACTTCGCTTCGCCCGGCGCAACTTTGCAGAGTTGGACTTCCGTCCGCCGCTCAAGCGAGCCAACGTATCCTTGATTTCTTTTTGAATATCCGCCTGGCTCACCTCGCGCTTCGGCTCAGTTTTACGACCCTTACCACGGCTTTCTCCCGGTTTATTTCCTCCTCCTTGGCCTCCACCAGCATTTCGTGCAGTCTTTTCGACGTCCACTTTCGTGATCCGCTTGCGCTTTCGTTTGCTATCGTCTGATTTTACAGGCGTTCGTTTCTTCTCAACAGGCAACTCAATCTTCCCTACGACCGTGGGGCCGGTGAGTTTTTCCACCCGCGTCGCCATCTTCTCCGCAGGCTTTGGAATGTCAGCAGCAGCTTTTTTCTCAGCTTTCTGTGAAGCCTCCTCAGTCACTTTATCCAATTTCGCCTTAGCTTCCAATTCCGCTTCCTTCTTCATGATGGCTGCAGATTTTGCAGCAATCAACGCATGATTTTCTATTTTCTCTTTTTTCGACTTCGGTTTGCGTTTTCCGGAAACCGCGTCCAAATCCAATTTTCCCAAAACCTTAACAGGACTATCCCCTGCAGAATTATTCTTTTCTGAAGCTGTGTTAACATCATCTACCACAGGGGTTGATGTTTCCGTAACAACAACCTTCGCTTCGACTTCTGGCTCCAAAGGCGCTTTAGCTTCCACTTTAGCTTCCACTTTAGCTTCCACTTTGACTTCCTCTTTGACTTCCTCTACCAACTCAGGAATTGATTCGGGCGCGACAACTTTGGCTTCCGGAGCTGCCTCCGGCTGCAACCGCTCAACCACCGGTTGTTGTTGGCTCTTTTGAAATACCGACAAATCGATCTCCACTTCGACTTCCTCCGGGACGATTGAACGCTTGCGCGCAGAAGCGAGCGTAACGCTCTCCCTTTCCGCAATCGTCCGTGCAGAAGAACTTATGGCCTTTTCTTTCGCCTCTTTGTGATCCTGGAAATTGGCCCGCACAAGCGCATAGGCCGAAGCGTCAATTTTGGTGTTCGGCTTGGCATCGACTTCGATGCCCTTGCTTGCCAAAAAGTCAGCGATGGTCTGAACACCTAGGTTAAATTCCCGGGCAATGAGATTGAGTCGTACGGGTTTGTTAGCGTCAGCCATTAGCGAATTACGGGACTTGGGATGGGGTTAATATGCGAAAGGTAAGAGTCAATAAGAGGCTCAGGACAATTCATCCTTTAGGATTTTCAAGACTTCCCGGATGGTTTCCAACTCTAAGTCGGTACGCTTCACCAAAAAGTCCTCATCAAGATTTAAAACAGACCGTGCCGTTTCCAATCCAACTTTAACGAATTCCTCTAAAATCCATGCATCGATTTCATCAGAGAATTCCTTCAATTCTACATCATCTACGGCATCTTCATCTTCCCGGTAAACATCTATTTCATAGTTGGTCAAGAGACCCGCCAACTTGATGTTATTGCCTCCCTTGCCAATGGCCAAACTCACTTGGTCTGGTTTGAGATAAACCTTGGCTTCGCGGGTTTCAGTGTTCAGCTCCATGGAAGTGATCTTCGCCGGGCTCAATGCACGGGTCACCAACAGCTGTTCATTTTCCGTGAAGTTGATGACATCAATGTTTTCGTTCTTCAATTCACGAACAATGCTATGGATACGAGAACCCTTCATGCCCACGCATGCCCCCACGGGGTCCACTCGATCATCATAGGATTCTACCGCTACCTTCGCGCGCTCACCTGGTGACCGAACGACACGCTTGATGGTGATCAAGCCATCAAATATCTCCGGAACTTCTTGTTCGAACAACCGCTCCAAGAATTCTGGTGCTGTGCGAGACAAAACAATGCGGGGATTGTTGTTTTTCATTTCCACCGCGGAAACAACAGCGCGAACGGTGTCACCCTTCTTAAAAAAGTCGCCTGGAATTTGACTTTCCCGAGGCATCACGACCTCGTTGTCTTCATCATCAACGAGCAAAATCTCCCGCTTCCAGATTTGATACACTTCTGCAGAAATGATCTCACCTACCCGCTCCTTGTACTTCTGGTAAATGGAATCCTTTTCCAATTCCATGATTCGGCCTGCCAAATTCTGACGCAAGGACAACACGTTACGACGTCCGAATGATTCTAGCTTGATTTCTTCTGAAACCTCCTCTCCCACCTCAAAATCATCTTCAATGCCCAAGGCCTCAGAAATGGAGATCTCTTGGTTTTCATCTTCCACGGCGTCATCGGCTACAATGGCTCGATTTCGCCAAATTTCCAAATCTCCCTTATCCGGGTTGATGATGATATCGAAGTTGGAATCATCTCCATACTTCTTCAAAATCATTGCACGGAAAACATCTTCCAGAATTCCCATCATGACATCGTGGTCGATGTTCTTGAATTCCTTGAATTCCTTAAAAGAATCCACCAGATTGAGTTGCGTCATGCGTTCAGTGTTGTGCTGCTTGCGGTTAATGACAAAATCAAAATATTCAGTTTTGCTTGAATGAAACTTGAACTTTCGTCCAATCCAGATCACTCAAGACATAGGTACTTTCTTCTTCCACCCATTCTCGGGCTTTCCGACCCTCAATGCGCATTTTTTCACGCGTTTTGATGGTCACTGTTTCTTCGGTTGCCGAGACCAATTCTCCTTCAATCTTGCCAGCGTTGCTGACCTTCAACTGCACTTCTCGGCCAATGTTCTTTTGAAATTGACGCTGCATTTTCAGCGGCTGATCCAATCCCGGAGAGCTAACGTCCAATGAGAAATCCTCCACATCCCGATCCAACACGTCCTCCAAATGCTTGCTCAATGCGATGCATGAAGTAATGTTCGTGGAATCATCGTCGTCAAGCAAAACAGAGATGCTATTGCCTTCTCCTACGCGTACATCCACAATAAAGCCAGGCGTTCCTTCGAGGAAAGCTTTCGCTAATTGGCGGATGGTCGATTCTTGGATCACGGCGATAGTGGAGTCTCTATTTTGCATCAAAAGCGGTCAAAAAAAGAGGGGTGGTAGCCCCTCTTTAGTTCTTCTGCTCTTATGTTCTGCGCAAAGATAGGGCTTTCCGAGAGACATTCTGCAATTTGCATTCCAGGAATGCTCGCTAACTTCGTTGAACCGATTATCAACTTGATCATGTCTTTTGTCATTCAAATGATTTCTGAAGGAGAGCACCAGAAGCAGGACTTCAAGACTCGAATTGATAATGCCCCGAAAATTGCCCGCACCATTTGCGCTTTTGCCAATAGCGATGGCGGACGGTTGCTGATAGGGGTCAAGGACAACGGCAACATAGCAGGCATAAATGCCGAGGAGGAACTGTATATGCTCCAAGCCGCGGCAGAAACGCATTGCAAGCCTCCTGTTTTATTTGAAGTGCAATTGTGGAAAGCGGAAATGCGAACCGTTCTCGAAATGCAAATTCCACGATCCCCTTCACGCCCTCATTTCTGTGAGAATGAAACCGGTCGCCTGAGCGCTTATCTCAGGAAAGGGGATAAAATCCACAAAGCCAGTCCGGTTCAAGTCAAAGTGTGGCAGTATGAAATGCGCCTGGATCGATCTGAATTTCGATACGACCAATACATTGGGAAACTATTCTCGTCTTGGCGAAAAGGCCGAGAGTTAGGATTTAGGCAAGTCGCAAGAATTGGACGATTGCATTTTGCTGATGCCGAAGATTTGCTGTGCTTATTGGTCGTTTGGGGAATCATCACGTGGGCCAATGGGCCAAAAGGTTTGGTCTATGCGTTGAGGGATTCAAATGCACTCGATCAATTGGAAACCGAGGGGGCAGAATCTTTTCGTTGGAAAGACAAGCGCTGAACCGATACAATATTGCGACCTTTGATTCGTATTCTTAGCAATCCCTGATTACTCAAACCCAATGCGCTTCCAGTCCATCAAGAAGGTATGCAACTTCACAGCCATTGCATGGTGCTGCGTATTGCAGGTTCTCTTTGGATTGGATGTCCTTGGTCAACACGCGACGTCGGGTACCCTCCAGGAGAACAGGCCGGTGGGGACATGGAGTGATTTCTTGCCGTATGGACATACGGCGGAAGTCATCTACTGTGGGAAAACGGATCAAGCTGCTGGAACGGATGGTATGTGGGCTGTGCGCGCCGAGAACAGCTTATTCTTGGTACATCAAGAAGACAACAGCATGCAGCAGATTTCTCGCGTGCAAGGGATGAGCGGTAGTGACCCCACTGCGATTGCATGGGACTACGAGGGCCGCATGCTTGTTGTTGGTTATGCAACGGGATCGTTGGATTTTTTCTCTGAACTTGGGGAATGGCTGTACACTCTCAATGACATCAGGGACAGCAACTTGATTGGTGATAAAAGTGTCCTTCAGCTCGTTTTGGATTTGAACGGAGATCAAGATCGAATCTACGCTGCTTGTGCGTTTGGCGTTGTGGTCATCAATCCACGTGAACTGGACATTCGGGACACTTGGTACATCCAAGGGCAACAAAATCTCAGGCAATGCCATGGCCTCGCTGTGCAAAATGACCGGTTTGTCGTGTGGACAGATGCCGGCATTTTTGAAGCCCCAATAGATCACCCTTTTTTGAGCGCACCAGCTGCCTGGACCCGTTGGTCAGACGTTCCGCTGGAAACAGGCGATTACCGTCAAGTTCTTTTCCATCCCGATGGTTTTGAGCTTCTTCTGTTGCACATGGACGACAATGCCAATGAACTTTGGCAAAATGCAGCTGGTCTTTGGAATCCACTCCCCAACTGGAATGGAAATTCCATCATGGCGCTTGCGGCTGGAACAATTAACGATAACGTAGTAGGGTGGTATTTGGCCGTTGCCGATTTTCACTCGATTCAGATTTACGACGCTTCTTTCAATCCTATTCAGCTCGATTATTCCGCCGCTGAAGTCCCGCTTCGGGCCCGTGGCATGGTCTTTCATCATCAATGGATAGAAACACCCATTGGACCGGCGCTGTTGTTTCAAGATTTGTTTATCGCGAACCATGAAGGCGGTTTGCTTAAACTAGATCTTTCGGGAGGCGAAGCCGATGATCAATGGGAGCCTTCTGGTCCACCCGTCGCCCTGGTCCGAGCCATTGATGTCTGGAATGATCGCGTATGGATTGCTTCTGGAGGCGTCGATGAAACATGGACCAGCATGTACCATAAGCACGGTCTTTACGGCATGAATGGGTCAACATGGACGCACATTTCTCCCGTGGAAGGTGAGAATGACATCCTGGGAATAAATGACGTCATGTGCGTCAGCATTGACCCCTTGGATCCAACCCATGCCTTCTTCGGGACGTGGGAAGAAGGCTTGCTTGAGGTGAGGGGCAATGAGTTAATCGAGATTTACCATGACGCTAACAGCACCTTAGAGCTCGGAGATTTCGGTGGTTCTCCACGCATTGGCATAGGCGGTGTGGATTTCGATGCCCTAGGCAATTTATGGCTGACCAACGCCCATGCTTCCAATCCCCTCCAAGTCCGGCTAGCAAATGGCGCCTTTCACACGATGGATGTGGGAACAGCAATGGGATCTAGCGGCTGGATGGGGGATGTGCTCGCTGCGCGCAACGGTTACATCTGGTGTATCATGCCTCGGAATCAGGGGTTGCTCGTATACGACACCAACAAAACCCCCGAAATCCTTTCCGATGATGATTGGCGTATTCTCACCATTTCACCCGAAGATGGAGGTTTGCCTTCATCTGACATCTATTGTTTAGAAGAAGATTTGGATGGTGAAATCTGGATTGGAACCGCCGCAGGCCCTTGTGTGATCTACCTGCCAAGTTTGGTTTTCGAATCGGACAACTCCAATCCCGTGGCATCTCAAATCCTGATTCAACAGGATGGTAATTATCAACTTCTTTTAGAAACAGAGGTTATCCAAAGCATCTGTATTGACGGGGGTAACCGAAAATGGATTGGCACCCAGAATTCAGGTGTCTACCTGTTAAGTGCCGATGGTGTGACCCAAGAAGCCCACTTTACAGAGAGCAACAGTCCGTTGCTGAGCAATCAAATTTTCGATATCGCCATCAACCACCGCAATGGAGAGGTCTTGATTGGAACCGCCAAAGGATTGATGGGTTGGCGAAGCGATGCCACGAATTTCGTCACGGAAATTGATGAACTTCGGATTTATCCCAATCCCGTACGAAGCGATTTCGAAGGTTGGATCACGGTGGATGGATTGGCTTACAAATCCACCGTTCACGTCACAACAGCATCTGGACGTTTGATTGCGACTCTCACGTCTGAAGGAGGGCGAGCAATCTGGGACGGAAAGGATCTCTCTGGAACAGACGTTCCGTATGGCGTCTACCTCGTGTTTGCGACTGACGCCGATGGAAAATCCTCGGGGACCACCAAAATCGCGGTCATACGCTGACCATTCCATGAGGCATTCTGGCGCCCTTTCTCCTTCCAAGTTGCCCAGCATAGGAACAACCATTTTCACGGAAATGAGTGCCCTCGCCCAAGCTCACGGTGCTTTGAACATGAGCCAAGGATTTCCTGACTTTGATCCGCCACACGCTTTGAGACAAGCCGTAACGGATGCCATGAATGCCGGTCAAAATCAATATGCTCCGATGGCCGGAAACATCGCCTTACGTGAATGGATTGCTCAAGACGTCATGACCCGAACAGGGTGTGCATACGATGTACAGAATGAGATCACCGTAGGAGCTGGAGCTTCTTCCCTGCTTTTCGCAACATTTCAAGCGTTTGTCAAACCCGGTGACGAAGTCATCGTTCTCGCACCTGCATACGACTTATATCAACCCGCAGTTGAATTGGCTGGAGGCACCATTCGGGTCGTCCCTTTGGATCCGTTGTCGTACCACATGGACATCTCTGCCATCAGCGACGCGCTGCGTCCCGAGACCCGAATGTTGGTCGTCAACGTGCCAAACAACCCAACGGGCAGCGTCTGGAGCATGGAAGATTTAGAGGCTTTGCACCAACTTCTCAAGGATACAGACATCCTGATTGTAAGCGACGAAGTGTACGGCCCTTTGCAGCATGACGGACGTCAGGCCATTGGTTTATCCCATCATCTTGGGCTCGCATCCCGAGGTTTGGTCGCGGCATCATTCGGTAAGCTTTTGCATGCTACTGGATGGAAAATAGGCTACCTCTTGGGGCCTGAAGCCATAATGAAGGAAGTCCGGAAAGTGCACCAATACGATGTGTTCTCAACGGGCGCCCCTTTTCAAGCGGGAATTGCATCCTACCTGCAGCAACCTGCCGGACGTGACCACATGGCCACATTGGCCGAGTTTTATCAGGCCAAACGGAACCGTCTATTGAAAGGACTGGAAGGAAGCCGGTGGAGTTGGCAACCCGCGGAAGCTGGTTATTTCCAAGTGCTCGATTACAGTGCCTTTGATCAACGTGATGACCGAACAGTCACGCGGACATGGTGTGAACTGGGGGTTGACCATGGGATTGCCTTGATTCCGCTGTCGCCCTTTTACCCAACCGGCCTACCGGCTGGACATTCGAGCCAGCGCGTGCGGGTGTGTTTTGCGAAAAATGATGCAACCCTAGATGAAGGTATTGAACGGTTGCTTCGCATTTCAGAAACAATTTTGACATGACCACTTCAAATGCTCTTCGCATTGCATTGCTTCAGTGCCCTTTGGATTGGGAAAATGCCCCTGCCAACATCGCCCGATTGAACGATCATTTCGAATCGTTTTCGGCAGATGAGCGATTTGATGTGATGGTTTTGCCAGAAATGTGGTCAACCGGTTTCACGATGTCTCCCATGGCCCATGGCATGCCCTGGAAAGACGAGTGGACAGGCCAACCTGACGTATGGCCCGAACCCTTGCGCGCCATGCATCATTGGGGTCAGCGGCACCAGTCGGCCGTCGTTGGGAGCTTGGCTTGTTATCTAGTGGATGAAAATCGGTGTGTCAATCGGTGTTTTTTTGTTACTCCGAGCGGAGAACTTCATCGCTATGATAAAAAACACCTGTTTACTTTCGCGGGTGAATCGGAGGCTTATTCCGCCGGAGAAAGCCCAACCATTGTCGAGTGGAGAGGTTGGCGGATTTTCCTTCAAATCTGCTACGATTTGCGGTTTCCCGTTTTCAGTCGGAATAGCATTTCCAATCGCTATGATTTGGCCTTGTACGTTGCGAATTGGCCTGAAGCTCGAGCCAGTGCATGGCAACAGCTATTGCCAGCTCGGGCCCTTGAAAACCAATGCTACGTAGCGGGGGTCAACCGCATTGGCCAGGATGGGCAAGGAATCAACCACGCGGGAAACAGTGTCATTCTTGATCCCAAAGGACGCGTTCTCCGCGAAGCCGAAATCCACCAGACCGTTTGGATTACCGCAGACCTATCGTGGTCCGAGTTGGAGACATACCGCGACAAATTTCCCGTTCTTCGGGATGGCGACCTTCCTTAAAAACCACTCTCTCGAATTAAACGAAAGCGTTTAACCCCGTCACATCCAATCCAGTGATCAACAGGTGGATGTCGTGGGTGCCTTCGTAGGTGACGACTGACTCCAAATTCATCATGTGACGCATGATCGGGTACTCGCCTGTAATCCCCATGCCACCAAGCATCTGACGGGCATCGCGTGCAACCGTCAACGCCATGTCCACATTGTTCCGTTTCGCCATGGAAATTTGAGCTGTTGTCGCGTTGCCAGCATCACGCAATTGACCCAAGCGCATGGTGAGCAATTGCGCTTTCGTAATCTCGGTGATCATCTCTGCAAGTTTCTTCTGTTGCAATTGAAATTGTCCAATAGGGCGGTCAAACTGGTGCCGTTCCTTGGAATAACGCAAAGCCGTATCGTAGCAATCCAACGCCGCACCGATCGCTCCCCACGCGATGCCATATCGCGCAGAATCCAAGCAACTTAATGGCGCACCCAAACCATCACGTCCCGGTAAAATATTGGTCTTTGGAACGCGAACATTGTCAAAAATCAACTCGCCCGTATCCGAGGCCCTTAAGCTCCATTTCCCATGCATGGTTGGCGTTGAGAATCCTTCCATTCCACGCTCCACAAGCACTCCCGTAATTCGCCCTGCTTCGCTTTTGGCCCAAACCACTGCTATATCCGCAAACGGAGCGTTCGAAATCCACATTTTTGCCCCGTTCAAGATGATGTCATCCCCATCCTCTTTGAAATGGGTAGTCATTCCACTGGGGTTCGATCCGTGGTCAGGTTCGGTCAATCCGAAGCAACCCATCAATTCGCCTGTCGCCAACTTGGGTAAGAATTTCTGCTTTTGCTCCTCGGAACCGTAACGCCAAATAGGGTACATCACGAGGCTGCTCTGTACCGACGCTGTTGAACGCAATCCGCTATCGCAACGTTCCAGTTCTTGCATGATTAAACCGTAACTGATTTGGTCCAATCCTGCTCCCCCATATTCCTCTGGGATATAAGGGCCAAAAGCACCGATTTCGCCCAACCCTGGCAGCAAGTGAAGCGGAAACACACATTTCTCTGCCGCTTCTTCAATGATGGGGCTGACTTCTTTTTTGACCCAAGCCCGGGCCGTTTCACGAATGAGTTTGTGCTCTTCCGTGAGCATATCATCCATCATGTAGTAATCGTGGCCCTGGTACAAGTCCGTGCGCATGGTTTCAATCGGTTATTTCGTTTGAGCCGCAAAGATACAGCCGCCGGCGCCAAGATGGCAGAACGTTCGTTTTGTAGCGCTATGATTGGGATGCCTCATAAGCTTCATCCACCAACAATTCCGTCGTTTGATATGCTGCAACGGCCAAATGATCCACTCTTTCATTGTTCACGTTTCCAGCATGCCCTTTGACCCAATGAAACTGAACCTGGTGCTTTCTATACACCAGCAAAAACCTCTTCCAAAGGTCGGGATTCTTCTTCTTGAGATAGTTCTTCTTCTCCCAGGACATGACCCATCCTTTCTCCACCGCATCCACGACGTACTTCGAATCAGAATAGACATCCACCTCCATGCCCGGCTTCTTCAACGCCTCCAATGCCGTGATCACTGCCAACAATTCCATTCGGTTGTTTGTGGTCAACCGAAAGCCCCCGCTGATCTCTTTGCGGTGCTCACCATACATCATCAGCGCCCCAAAACCTCCCGGACCTGGATTTCCGCTAGCTCCACCATCGGTGTATATCTGAACCCTTGCCATGTTGTTTCTTGAGCTTAAGCTAAAGTAATGTCATTTTCACGGACAAGGCTTTCCAAAACATCCGCATAATACCGATGCTCCAAAGCGAGGACTTTACCTGCGATAGCATCCGCATCATCTTCGGGAGTCACGTCGCAAGTCGCTTGGAACAATATGTCTCCAGCATCATAGGCTTCGTTGACCCAATGTACAGTCATGCCCGAAACCACATCGCCATGCGCCTTCACGGCCTCATGAACAAGATGTCCGTACATCCCTTTCCCCCCATATTTAGGAAGCAGTGACGGATGGATGTTGATGATCCTTTGATGGAAAGCCTCCACCATATCCGATGGAATTTTCATCAAAAAACCCGTCAATGCAATCCAATCCACTTGCAAAGCGATCAATTGCTCAGTCACCCAACCAGACTCCAACGCATTGCGGTCGAACTGAATCGTTTGAAGCCCAAACTTCTCCGTACGCTCATAAATTCCTGCGCGTTTAGGCGATCGATTGCATCCCACCCAAACGACTTCCGCCATCGGATGATCGAGAAATCTTTCCATCAAGGTTGCCGCATTCGAGCCTGAACCCGAGGCCAAAACAGCGATGCGTTGTTTACGCTTGAATGTCTCAGAATTCAAATGATCCCAATTCAATAAATGATCGCTCCGTTTCAGCCATCATATACTCCAACTCCTCCATTTCAGCCTGAAGCTGAGAGGTCAGCGAATCATCTGGTAAAAAAATGGACGCCGTTTGAATCATCAAATCAGCTATTTGCTTGGCCATTCGACGTTCCTGAATTACCGCATTGTATCGGTTTTTATCCAATGAATGATAATAGCGCAAATCGTCCGCATGCATGTCAAAAAGACGCCTCGTCAAGTGAATACCCAACTCCTTTGCACGGGCTCTGCGATCGATTGGCAATTCATAAACAATCGCTCCACGGGACGAGTCCTGCATCGTCAATTCAAGCAAACCACTCTGAATGGACAACAATACTCGGCTCAAAGGCACATTCTTTTCAGGCATGACCGAAAGCACTTTCTCAAAAATATCCAGTGCCCGTTCACCATCGCCTTCATTCATGAAAACATCCCCCAAATGAGCCATTTGCAACCGGAAATTGGTCACCATGCGCCGGTTGTTTTCATCCATGTAAATGCCGTCCTCTACGTTGTCCATGCCTCCCCAACGCCAATTTTCCATCACATTGGCGTACATCACGTCCAATGCGACTCCGCCATAAACATTGGGATTGGTGTTTTCCGGATAGCGAATCGGGACCAAGCGATAGGCCAATCCTTCCAGTCTGAAGTATTCCTGAAGTCCCATGTAGCTATCTGGGCCCGTGGTAACCGCGAAATACACCGGTCGCTCCCACTTGTTATGTTGCAGCATATCCAATACAGCAAACTGGTTCTTCAAGATGTAGCCTTTGGGGTTCCCCTTAGCATCTGTCAAGGTCCACTCTAGGGCGTCCACCCGGGATTTCATTTCTTGTTCATCGAGAACACCATACTTCACCAATTGAGCACTGTCCACATCCAATCGAAAGCTGTTGGTGGGGAGTACCGCGTACGACTTGCTGCCGCCGTAGTCGCGCATGTTTTCATCGCTTAGAGCAAATTGCATGGCCTGTTCGAGATCCATGTAAGGTGCATTCGGGATTTTAGGGGGATCCAGAATGACGATGTCGCGTGTTCCTTGACGGTATTTTTCTTCATCCATCTCGATTGGAAGCGGCGTACTTTCATAGGCCTTGCGCTTCATCTGATCAATGTACCAATCCGTGTTCAGCAAACTCAAATTGCAAATGCGCACATCCGTTCGATAGCCTTCCACCTCCTGAACATACCAAAGCGGAAAAGTATCATTGTCCCCGTTGGTGAAAAGAATGGCATTGGGGGCCAAGGAGTCCATGTAATTTTTTGCGAAATCGACGCCTGTTCGACGACGAGCTCGGCTGTGATCATCCCAACCATCATGGGCCATGAGTGCAGGCACGGTCAATGTCAAGAGCACCAATAGCTGAGCGCGTTTGAGTTCACTAACACCGCCTTGGTTCATCGCCCATGACAACGCCAACAACAAACTTGTCACAAGCCCGATAAATAAAACCGATAAGCTCAAAGCATGTCCCCCGCCAGAAAATGATTCCGCAACATACAGGAGTATCCCTGCACCTACGGTAGCACCACTGATTTGCGCCAAGGTCTTCAAGTCCAATCGCCGTGAAGCTTCAAACAACGCAAAAACGCTCAGTCCGATCCAGATCGCAAATGCATAGAAGGATCCGACAAAGGCGTAATCTCGTTCACGTGGTTGATATGGATACTGGTTCAAGTACACAACAACGGCGAGTCCCGTCAAGACAAATAACATGGCCACTACAAGGAATTGGCGCGGGTCGCGGATGGCATGAAAAACAAGTCCAATCAATCCGAGAAGAAGAGGCAAATAATAAAAACGATTCCATCCCTTATTCGCTTTTGCTTCTTCGGTAAGGACCGCCCGATTGCCCAGTCGCTCTGAGTCAATCGCATCGATTCCACTCAACCAATTCCCATTCGTGAAATCTCCGTGTCCTTGGATGTCATTCTGACGTCCTGAAAAATTCCACAGGAAATATCGGAAGTACATCCATCCTATCTGGTAGTCTTTGAAAAACCGCAAGTTTTCCCATTGAGAGGGCTTTTGTGCTTGCAACACTCGATCCAATGCGCCTTCGAGTTGTCGAATAGCTTGCACATCATCGGCAGACCCAGTGCGGTTGGCTTGGCGCGTCGCTAAGCGGATTTGCGATTCCAGCTGTTTGCGCTGAGCATCCAACCCTTCTGTGAACTCCCTGCCGCGCGTCAAACCGGACTCTAACGCAGCAACGATATAGTTCGAGAGCGTCTGCAACATCCCAGGGTCTGTTAACGGAGCGCGACTCATTTGATCCGATTCAGGATTTCGAACCAAAATTTCCGTGGGCGATGACACCTCAAAATTATCGGTGAATCGCATGTCGTAAACCTTGAACAGCTCATTGAACGCCCGGGTCATTTCTTTTTGAGAGAGCCCTGCCGTTAAAAAATCATTGGTAATGTGTTGCGCCATTCCCTCCCGGCTCATCCGTCCTTCAAAGCGGGGGCTCTGAAAAGTCGTCACCTCATTGTAGCCCTTGTAATTGCTCCAACTCTTGTATGCCGCAACATGGTTTTCTGTCGTCGAGTACATCCTTGGGAAAACCATGGCGTAACGCGCATCGAAATTGGGCACGCTCCCCTTCTTCTCTCCGCTATCGACATACTCCTCTCGCAACCGCATGCGCTCTGTTCCATTCGCTTCCATCCAGGATTTGGCTCCCGATTCCGTCCGGAAGGACTTCACTCGGATATCGCGACCTCGGGATTCAATGATGCTATAACTTTTAACAAATGTCGCACGGCCATCTGCATAAGGCTTTTCAATGTCCGTAGGCGAGCCCCAGTATTGACCCGTAGCCAGGGGTCGATCCCCGTATTGTTCGCGATTCAAATAAGAAACCAGCGCAAATAAATCTTCCGGATTGTTTTCGTCCATCGGCGGATTTGCCGCACTTCGAATGACAATTACCGCAAACGTGGAATACCCAATCAACACCATGGTCATGCCCAAAACAAACGTATTGACCGCCCACCAGCCTTTCTTCTGCGTCCACCAAATCGCAACAGCCAAGGTGCAAATTAAAAACAGGGCATAGGCCGCCACCCCGCTATTAAAGGCCCACCCTAAGTCATTGACAAAAAACAACTCGAATTTTCCCGCCAATTGAATCACCCCTTTGATGAGACCTTCTAAGATAAATCCGAGTATGCCAACGGCTACCAATCCTGCGACCACCAATCCTTTCCAAGAAAATTCATACTTCCTGAAGTAATAGACCAATGCAATCGCTGGAATCGCCAGTAGGTTCAGCAAGTGAACGCCAATGGACAAACCCATCAGGTAGGCAATCAAAATGAGCCAACGGAGATGACCCGGTTGGTCCGCAACATTCTCCCATTTTAAAATCGCCCAAAACACAAGAGCTGTGAACAATGATGACAATGCGTAAACCTCTCCCTCGACTGCGCTGAACCAAAAACTATCGCTAAACGTGTAAGCCAAAGCTCCAATCACCCCCGATCCAAGAATGGCCCAATTCTCAGCAGTTGTAGGCTCATCACCAGAACCAGATGTAAACTTTTTTGCCAAGTGCGTGATGCTCCAAAACAAAAAGAGAATGGTAAACGAGCTACTTAAAGCAGATAACGAATTGGCAAAAATGGCCGCGTATTCCGCCGAACTAAAAATCATCAAAAACCGAGAAAGCAGCATGAAAAACGGTGCTCCCGGGGGATGACCGACCTCCAATTTATAGGAGGATGCAATGAACTCTCCGCAATCCCAAAAACTTGCAGTGGGCTCAATCGTACACAAATAGACCACCGTGGCGATCACCCAGACGGCCCAACCCGTCCATATGTTTTGTTTTTGATATGTCATTCCTAGAAAAGTCGAACCGTGTGATTTCGACGAGGCGAAGTTAACACACCACAGGGGACTACGAACCTCTCTTTTTAGTCAGAATCGCAGCTCATTTGGAAATCATCACACGCTCTCTGCCAAGTATTTTGTCACCCTCTAGCCAAGTAACCAAGTACATACCCGTGGGCCAATCAGCACATGAAATCATGCCTCTCGAACCCTGAATCGGCCAACGCTTCCAAGCTCTTCCATCCAGAGTTTGCGCCCTCATTTCTCCCTGGAATGCATCCATCGGCAATGACCAATTCAGCAGCGATTGAGCGGGGTTTGGCCACACTTCAGCCCCTGTTTCTGACGTTGATGTGGGCCAGTCTTCGGTTCCCATCACCCCCAGGCAATCTGGAAGCAATCCAAAATCAAACATCTCCCCGGCTAGCAAATCGATCAGTATTTCAGGATTGTTCCCATTGAGCAAAGCCAAAATGACAAACGACTCTGGCGCGGGGC
>JAPKCA010000025.1 GCA_028823145.1 Flavobacteriales bacterium | reverse complement strand
TTCCGGTCTTGAGGTGCGTGTGCGGACTCGATCAGAAAAAAACAAGCTCATTACACAGACAAATCGCGCTGAAAAGTGGGCCACCTTCGTCATCTTGAGTTTCATCTTGGTCGTAGCAGCTTTCAACGTCATGGCGTCATTGACCATGTTGCTTTTGGACAAAAAGGAAGACCTCACAGTCTTGCACGCCATGGGCTTGAGTGGTCGGCGCCTCGAGCAGGTTTTTTCGCTACAAGGCATCCTTATCAATGCCCTGGGCGGCATCTTAGGCGCGGTGGTTGGCGTCTTGATTGTCTGGGGGCAACAAACCTATGGCTGGGTTGCGCTTCAGGGATCGGTCATCCCAGCCTATCCGGTGCGACTTGAATTGTGGGATGTCTTGGGGACCTTGCTGGTCGTTATCCTGATTGGAGGATTGGGCTCTGCTTGGATGGTCAAAAATCTCGTCCGGCGGTTATTGAAATGAATCAGTTCAGTTCACCCACCATTTTTGAAATCTGATCCAGTTTGATGCGGATATCATCGGGAGCATCAAGGGTCACCAAGTCCAATCGGTGTTTCTTGAAGTCCCTCAGCCCCTTGAAGTAATTGGCGTAATGCCTGCGCATTTCCACAACCCCTAAGCGCTCGCCTTTCCAAACAATGCTTTTCTCCAAATGCTCCCTAGCCGCTGCCACGCGTTCATTTAAAAGAGGGGGAGGCAATATTTCTCCCGTCGCCATAAAGTGTTTAATTTCCTTAAACACCCAGGGCGCTCCGATGCTTGCGCGCCCAATCATGATGCCATCTACACCATAACGTTCACGGTATTCCACGGCCTTCTGTGGTGAATCGATGTCACCATTTCCGAAAACAGGAATGTGCATCCGGGGGTTGTTCTTGACTGCCGAAATAAGAGACCAGTCCGCTTCACCTTTGTACATCTGAGCGCGGGTTCTGCCGTGAATACTGATAGCTTGAATTCCCACATCCTGCAAGCGTTCCGCAACATCCACAATGTGTCTAGATTGGTCATCCCAACCCAATCGCGTTTTCACAGTCACCGGCAAACTGCAGGTGTCCACAATTTCTTTGGTCATCGAGACCATCTTCGGAATGTCCTGCAAAATGCCGGCGCCGGCTCCTCGGCAGGCTACCTTTTTTACAGGACAACCGTAATTGATGTCAATCAAATTCGGCCCCGCTTCCTCTGTAATGGCGGCAGCTTGTCGCATCGATTCGATATCGCTGCCGAAAATTTGGATGCCGATTGGCCGCTCATATTCGAAAATATCCAACTTCGCCCGGCTCTTAGCGGCATCGCGAATCAGCCCTTCCGAACTGATGAATTCTGTGTACATCAAGTCAGCACCGTACTGCTTGCAAAGGGCACGAAAAGGCGGATCGCTAACATCCTCCATAGGAGCTAATAGCAATGGGAATTCTGCAATATCTATGTCTCCAATCCGAACCATTTTTCTATATGCCTCGTCGCATTTCCTCGCAATCCACGAACTTGCAGATTCATTGCAAAATTACGTCATGATTCGAACGGCTTTTCAAACCATACACCCCTTCGTGCAATTGATCTTTTTCTTTTGCCTGATGCTAACCGGATTGGGCCTCGCATCTGGATTGGGGTTACTTGGAATGGCGCAATGGTCTGGGCAATCCATGGAGGCAGCAATCCGTACAATGAGTGCTCCCGATTCACCACTTGGCCGAACGTACAATTTGGTCTTGAACAGTGCCAATCAACTGCTTTCATTCGCCGCCGCAGCTTTGGCCGCGCGCTACCTATTCAAAGATCAAACGATGGTGACTTCTCGTGGGCCTCTTCCACGGACATGGCTAATTTGGGCCGTTGTCTTTGCGTGGTGTGCCCAACCTTTTATTGACATCACGTATCGACTCAATGGAGAGCTGCTTCAATTTTTGCCGGCAGATTGGGTTCGCGCCGCAGATTCTTTTGAAGCCATGGCACAACAAGTGACCCTGGGACTGCTCACTTTTGATTCGGCATGGCAATTCCCTGCGACGTTGGTTGCTGTCGCGTTTCTTCCAGCCGTGTGCGAGGAATTGGCCTTTCGTGGAGTGGTGCAACCCCTTATAGCGCGTTGGACGGGAAGTATTCATTGGGGCGTGTGGATCAGCGCTGTGCTTTTCAGTGCCATCCACATGCAATTTCATGGATTTCTTCCCCGAATGATTTTAGGTGCTGGACTCGGATATTTAGTCGTTTACAGCGGCAGTTTGTGGCCAGCTGTCATAGCCCATTTCTGCAACAACGCTGCCGCAGTCATCATGGCAGCGCTCTATGGGCCAACTTGGGTTGAAGAGGAAATGGTCGCCATGGGCGCATGGGAATCGCCCGATTACGTCATGGCCGTGATGGCCGTAATAATTGGTGGATTTGGTGTGAAGTGGGTTATTCAGAACTCAACAAAAGGGTCAAAGCATCCCACCACGAAGTCTACTTAAAACCCTTCGATCAGTGCTTGTGCAATTAGCAGGTCTTCTGGCGTGGTGATTTTAATATTCTCCAAATCTCCATCTACCAGCTGGATGGCATGCCCAGCAAACTCATACACGCTGGCATCATCCGTGAATTCTGCACGAAACCCTATTGCATAAGCTGCCTTCAATTGAGCCAAGTCAAAACACTGTGGGGTTTGAACTGCACGCAGCGTCTCTCGGTTCAACGCATGTGACGCTGCTCCATGCACTTGACGAACACTGTCTTTCTGAGGGACCACAGGAACGGCGGAACCTCGCTTCTCCGCCATTTCAAAACAGCGTAGAATGGTCGCCACTGAGGCGAAAGGTCGAACAGCATCGTGGACTGCAACCACACCC
This sequence comes from Flavobacteriales bacterium, assembly GCA_028823145.1. GTDB lineage: Bacteria > Bacteroidota > Bacteroidia > Flavobacteriales_D > Sanyastnellaceae > UA16. The sequence continues at coordinate 22,530 of JAPKCA010000025.1, read as the reverse complement.
TGTTCTGGCAACACATTGAGCCCATTGGCCACGGAATGCCATCTTTCTTCACCGCCCGCCACGATACGCGTTACGCCAGAAGCTCCATGCCGTTCTTCCAATTCGTGGAACTCAACAAACAATCCCGCATTCAGCACCAATGTCACGTCCAATTGATCGCCCAAAGCCTCTCGAAATCGACGAAGGGTCCACCACATCAGTGGCAAACCCTTCAATTCGATGAATTGTTTGGCAACAGGCTGCTGCATTCGCGTGCCTGTCCCCCCTGCAACAACAATTAAGTGCTGACTCACCCGCGTGTGGCTAAGTAACGTGCTGAAACGGCGTTCCAATCGATGACGTTGAAGAATGCCGCGATGTAATCAGGTCGACGGTTTTGGTAGTTCAAGTAATACGCGTGCTCCCAAACATCCAATCCCAAGATGGGGGTTCCACCGCAACCAACTCCTGGCATCAAGGGATTGTCCTGGTTCGCAGACGAGCAAACGCTCAGCTTGCCATCCTTGACACACAACCAAGCCCAGCCAGATCCGAAGCGCGTTGCTGCTGCTGCTGCAAATGCTGGCTTGAAAGCGTCCCATCCACCTAAATCGGCATCTATCGCCGCGGCCAAATCACCTGTCGGGGTCCCTCCACCGTTTGGAGACATGCTGCTCCAAAACAAGTCGTGGTTGAAATACCCCCCTCCGTTGTTGCGCACAGATCCGACGGATGAATGTTCTGCCAATAAGGCCTCTATCGACTTTCCTTCCATTTCCGTTCCGGCAACGGCAGCGTTCAGTTTACTGGTATATCCCGCGTGGTGCTTGCCGTGATGGATTTCCATGGTACGTGCATCGAGGTGTGGTTCGAGCGCGTCGTATGCATAAGGCAGTGCTGGTAATTCAAATGCCATGAGTTAGAATTTTTAGTTTTCAGAACGAGGTTTAGAAGGCAAAGTTAAGCGTCCATTGATGACCTCAAGGTCTTGGGCAGACTGAAGCCACTGAATCGCTTCATCCACCACTTTGTCTTCCTCTGCTAAATAGCCGTGATAAGCAGATTCACCAAAGACATTGCGAGCTACCTGCGCCATGAAGCGATGGGTTAATACGTGCAATTCTCCATCGGTCAATGACGGAGGCTCCATTCCTGATAATGCCGCTTCCTCCAGCAGATATGTGACCGCCCGCTCTTCAATATTCGTCGTAAAATCACTCGGACTTTGCAGGATTTCCAACGCTGCTCGTTCACGATCTACAAAAGAGAAAGCACCATCCCGTAAAAGTCCGGACCACGAGATATCCCTTAAATATGACGTCCAGCTAGACGTGTCCATTGGAACAAAGAAATCTGGCACAATGCCCCCTCCGCCATGGACCATTCGCCCTTGTGGAGTCACATATTTCAACGAATCAACGACCTTGATGCTATCCGCATTAAACAATTCCCCACGCTCATATCGGGCGAAATAGTCGTCCTCATAGTTGATGGCTCCTCCGTATGGCTTTTGAATGGCCCGACCAGTTGGGGTATGGAATCGAGCGACGGTCAACCGCAACGCGCCTTGCCCTGAAACATCAAATTCTTCTTGCACCAACCCTTTTCCAAAAGTCCGGCGTCCTACGACAAACCCCCGATCGTTGTCTTGTATGGCACCCGCAAAAATTTCGCTCGCAGATGCCGATGACTCATCGACCAACACTGTTAATCCCCAATGTTTCCATCGGCCATCTCCCAGTGCACGGTATGTCCGACGCGGTGCATGAACGCCTTCTGTATACACCACCACTTCATCCTCACTTAAAAAAGATTCAACCATGGGCACGACCGCATTCAAGTACCCCCCACCATTGCCGCGCAAATCCACAATGACATGTTGCATTCCCGCGGCGGCGAGCGCTTCCATACCTTCTTCAAATTCCTCTGCTGTGTTTTGCGCAAAACGAATGACCTTGATGTACCCGACATCTTCGTGGATTGGCAAGGCTGCAACCACGCTGTGGATGGGAATGCGGTCCCGACGCAGCCCAATTTCCACTACTCCATCCGGACGGTCCAGCCCAACCACAACAGTGGTGTTGCGAGGGCCCTTCAGCCATTTCATGACCTTCCGGTTGGTCAATTCAGGACCTGAAATTTCCATAGAGTCAACCGTCAAAATTCGATCTCCAGCACGAATTCCCATTTTTTCTGCCGGCCCGCCTGGAATGGCGGCCACCACCATTAACGTGTCATCTTGGAGGATGAATTCAACACCAATTCCTTCGAAATTCCCCGTCATCGGCTCAGCCATGGCGGCCAACTCCTCCTCACTGAAGTACATGCTATGAGGATCGAGTTCATCCAATATAGCTTCCACGGCTGCAGCCTCCAGATCTTCCCGCATAACAGGATCGACATACAACTGTTCAATGCGATCTAAGATGTGCACCACACGACCACGATCAGCCGAGAATCCGAGGGATCCGTCTTCACCGCGTTGCTGATAACCCATAAATATGCCCAAAACAAGCACCAATGCAAACGCCATAGGCTGCCATGATGGCGGACGCTGATGACGTGACGTATGCTGGTTTAAATGCTCCAATTCTAGGGGGCTTCAATGACCTAAAAGGGCCGGATCCAATTGATTGATTTCCACTCCCGCTTGCTGCAAAAAGTCCAATCCTTGAGGGTCCTTGTAGCGATTCAAAAAGACCAATCGACTGATGCCCGCTTGATAAATCAACTTCGCGCATTCACGGCAAGGTGATAATGTGATGTACAACGTGGATCCTTTCGCGCCGTTGCCCGAACGTGCTAATTTGGTAATGGCATTGGCTTCAGCATGCAATACATACCAATGCGTCTCCCCGTCCTCTGTCTCACATGTATTGGGGAATCCCGTTGGAGTACCATTGAATCCATCCGCAATGATCATGCGGTCTTTGACAATTAATGCTCCTACCTGCTTTCGAATACAATGGGACAACTTCGACCATTCCATGGCCATCCGCATGTATGCCTGATCATATCGGCGTTGTTTTTCACTCGAATTCAAGGTGATTTTAGCTTCGGAATATCCGGGTTGATCGCTCATGGTTTTCGCGCTTACTGTTCTTTCAGTCACCGCAAAGTTAGGGGTGTAACGCGTGCTTCGTAGTTTGGCTTTCTCAAAGAATGAAAAATGCGGATTTACACCCGAACTGGAGACGAAGGCATGACATCGCTTTTTGGCGGAAACCGTCTTTCCAAAGATGACTTGCGTATTGAGGCCTATGGGACCTTAGACGAATTGAATGCGTTGATCGGGGCATTGGGTGATCATGATCTCGTGTCCAGTCAATTGCCCTTTCTACGTATGATTCAATCCGACTTGTTTACATGGGGGAGCCACTTGGCTACAACAGATAGCGAAATGCAAAAACGTCTTCCCTGCATGCCTGATTCTCGCATTAAGGAATTGGAGACATGGATGGACGAACAGTCCGATCCCCTTCCTAAACTCACACAATTTGTTATTCCCGGAGGCCATCCTGCCGTTTCCGCTGCGCACCTCTGCCGGGTGGTTTGCCGAAGAGCTGAGCGGCGCGTGGTGTCTTTAGCTCAAACTGAGTCCGTTGACCCACAACTCATCGTCTTCCTGAATCGATTGAGTGATGTATTCTTTGTTTGGGGTCGATCGCTGAATCATGCATCAGGAGTCCCCGAAATTCCATGGACCCCAAGTCCTTGAGGCATTAAACCGCCCTTTAAATAAGAAATTCATGGAATTTCATGCGGTTTTCCCTCAAAAACTTGGATGCTACCGCGATTCTTCTATTTTTGCGCGCTGAAGCTTAATCCTCATGTATTGGACACTTGAACTTGCCTCCTACTTGGAGGACGCCCCATGGCCAGCCAGCAAAGACGAGCTGATTGATTTCGCTATGCGAACTGGTGCGCCTTTGGAGGTGGTTGAAAATTTACAGCAGCTAGAAGATGAGGGCGATGCATTCGAGACCATCGAAGACATCTGGCCCGATTATCCGAGTAAGGAAGATTTCTTCTTCAACGAAGACGAATATTAGCGCGTTTGCTGAAAAAATAAACCGTCTCGCGACGGTTTTTTTACGCCTCAATTTTGATGGAAAAAAGAAGAGCGGGACCAAAGCCCCGCTCCACTCGACATTGAACTAAATCCATTCGAGCAGAATTGTCAGGATCCTGCACCGCATAGATTTACTACCACACCAGGGAGACCAATCCGCTGGCATTTCAAGGTTAAGCATAAATTAGATTGCTTCAGCGCTTTTCCAGTCCTAACAAATGCAAACGCTTCAAGCACTGGCATAACTGCTCAAAACAGAACCCGTCAATTTGCCATTGATCCATTCCGGGTCCAGCTCAGCACCAAGAGATTCGTAAAACCCCAGAGCTGGTTTATTCCAATCCAACACGAGCCATTCCATCCTGAGGTAACCGCGGTCAGCACACGTGCTCGCAACAAGCTCAAAAAGTGCTTTTCCCATTCCCGAGCCTCGGTGCGATTCTGCTACCACCAAATCTTCCAAGAAGCCACACGTGCCTTTCCATGTGCTGTATTTCACATACCAAAGGGCCATGCCGACAATCTGACCTTCACATTCCCCAACGATCAACTCATAAACCGGTTCGGGTCCAAAGCCATCAGCCAAAAGGCTTTCCGCCGTGGTAACCACTTCGTCCTCAGCGCGTTCGTATATCGCCAATTCGACAATCAATGCATGCACTGCAGGAACATCAGTTGGCAACGCATTTCGGATTTTCCAAGAAGGGCTTTTAACTTTCATACTTCAAAGATATCAAGTCATCATCCATCCTATCTTTCAGCCATGGAATGGTCAAACATAGCCGCAATTGATTTGGTGGTAATTATACCCCTACTGATCGCCATCTGGCGTGGGTTTCGCAAAGGATTCATTGTCAAAATCGCTTCGTTAATTGCCCTCATTGCAGGGGTGTATGCAGGTTTTCACGGTGCTGATGGGTTGGCGGAATGGCTTCATCAAGAATTGGATTGGCCTGAATCCGTGCTTTCCTTAACGGCTTTTATTCTGGCCTTTATCCTGGTTGTGATCGGCGTTCATCTGCTCGCAAAAATGATCGAAAAAATCATCGACCTCTCCGCGCTGGGGTTCATCAATAAATTAGGCGGGCTCGCCTTTGGGTTTGTCCAAATGCTTATCATATTGAGCACGCTATCCTTTGCCTTCGATGAGATATTTGGACAACGAGAATGGCTTCCTGAGGGGACGTATGAAGAGGCCATCATCTATCCGCACGTCGAGTCAGCAATCGAAATCATCATTCCTGAAATGAAACGTGGCACACCATGGGAAGAAATCAGAGAAACCATCAAAACAGGGATGGAAAACGTCGAATCTTCCATTCAAGAAGGCATCGAAAAATTGGATGAAACGGGAGACTGAATGCACCTCAATGCACGCCCAAGTCGGACTTGAGTCGTTCGATTCTCTCGTCCAGTTTTTTCATCACTATTTCATACTTCAGGATTCCACTCCATTCAGATGCGGGCATATGCACGGAGAAATAAAATTTAATTTTCGGTTCCGTTCCGCTTGGGCGAGCTGTTACAAGTGATTTTTTGTCTGTCAAAAACTGGATGACATTCGAAGCGGGGAGCGACATCTCTGAAACCGTCCCATCCACCAAAAGCGTCCGAGTCTTCCTTTGAAAATCTCTTACTTCGACTACCCGTTCACCGCCCATGGTCGCTGGAGGGTTCAAACGAAAGGACTCCATCTGCCGTGCAATTTCCTCCTTACCGGTTCGTCCATGGCGGGTTTGAGAGACCAGTGCCTCTTTGTACGCCCCGTTTTTATGATGAATCTTTTCCAGCTGTCCCAGCAAATCAGAGCCTACCTCATGGGCCGCGTGGGCCAATTCTGCCAACAAGCAAGCCGCTGCAACGGCATCCTTATCTCGGACCGCATCACCAATCATATAGCCGTAACTCTCCTCACCACCCACGACAAATCTCCCACGGCCTTCTTCGCGACGAATGGTATCCGCAATCCATTTGAATCCGGTCAATGTCTCGTGAACTTGAAGGCCCGCAGCGCGACCCAATTCAGCCATTAATTCAGAAGTGACAATGGTCTTCGCAACAAAATCTGTTTCGAGGTTAAGTTGGCCCGAAGCCTTTCTTCCTTCCAGTACATAGTCGACCAATAACGCCCCAGTTTCATTTCCATTGAGCAAGCGAAATCCCCCATCCGATGAAGCATCTGGAACAGCGATGCCGACCCGATCGGAATCCGGATCTGTGCCCATCACCAATTGCGCGCCGATTTGACGTGCCAAAGCAATGCCTTCTGCCAAAGCCGCTCCTTCCTCAGGATTGGGGCTGTGAACGGTCGGAAAATTTCCATCCGGTTCACGTTGACTCTCTACGATGTGGATGTTTCGAAATCCCGCCTTTTCCAATGCTGGAATCACCGACGCCGAACCCGTTCCGTGCAAAGGTGTGTACACAATTGGCAAATCAGAACCGCTGGCAATCAAACCCGGATGCAAGCGCAGGTTGATCACGGTCTGCAGATAAGCTTCATCCGCTCTTTCATCTAAAAGATGAATGTGGGTAGCGGATTGCTCCAAAGTTGCCCACCTAACGGAGTCCATGTTTTGGATGCCCCGAACCTGAGCAATAATTCCAGCATCATGCGGAGGTACGATTTGACCCCCATCACTCCAATACACCTTGTAGCCGTTGTACTCCTTTGGATTGTGACTAGCCGTGATCACGATGCCCGCAGTACAGCCCAGGTTCCTTACCGAAAAAGACAATTGGGGCGTTGGGCGAAGGGCCGGATATAGGTGTACATGGAGTCCATTTCCAGCAAGAACTTCAGCGGCCACCCGAGCAAATTCAGGACTACCATTGCGCGAATCATAGGCAATCACCACCGATGGATTGCTGACTCCTGAATTCAGGATGTACTGCGCCAACCCTTGAGTGGTCTGTGCCAAGGTATATCGGTTCATCCGATTGGTTCCAGGCCCCATTAGACCTCGCAAACCACCGGTTCCAAATTCCAAGTCAGTGTAGAATGACTCTACCAACTCATCTGAATCCGCTTCTAGCAACCGCTTAACGCGTTCCTGAGTGGCTTCATCAAAAGGCGGTTTGGTCCACAATTCCGCCCTCATCCGCGACCATTTCTTTAATTCCTGCGCATCCATTGATTTCTCCTTTTACAATTCAACTCTTTCATCCAGGCACTCCTTCAATTGCAATTCCCAAGGAACCGGTTCCTTGGACCATTTTTGCATCAGTGGATACGGATCCAGATAAGAATAAGCGGGGCGTTTAGCTCGGGTCGGATAATCCGCCGTTGAACAAGGATTCACCTCAACATCCTTGCCCGTCAACTGAAAAATAGCTCGAGCAAAATCAAACCAAGAAGTCGGACCAACAGTCCCATAATGCCAAATACCCGCATCCAATACATCAGGCTTTTCAGCACAATCCATCAACATGCAGGCCAATGGACCCGCAGCCGTTGGAGCTCCCAATTGGTCCGAAACCACACGCAATGCTTGACCTTTTTCAGCCAAGCGCAACATGGTCGTAAGGAAGTTTTTTCCGGTCGAATCATACAGCCAAGCCGCGCGAAATATCCAATGTTTGCTGCCGGAAGTCACCTCATTGTATCCTCTAGAAACCGCTTTTTCGCCAAGTCGTTTGGAAGCCCCATAGACGCCGACAGGATTGGTTGGATCCTTCGGCAAATACGGACGATTTGAGGCCCCATCGAAAACATAATCCGTGCTGACATGGATGAAATTCGCGCCATTCTGGGCACATGCAGAAGCCAAGAAACCCGGGCCAATGGCATTGACTGCAAACGCCAACTCTCTATCCTCTTCTGCTTGATCCACTGCCGTGTAAGCCGCAGCGTTGATGACGACATCAGGATGCCATTGCTCTATCGCTTGATCAACCGCTGCTTGACTTGTGATGTCCAAATCATCTCGGCCAAAGGCTCTGACCTCCCATTGGTCTCGCCTTCCCGCTTCTTGAACCAAGCGTTTCCCTAACTGCCCTTGAGCTCCAGTAATGATGACGCGACGCATGCCTCTAAGGTACAACAGGCAGCGGGTTAGGCGTTGGTTCGCATCGCTTCGACGGGTTCCATCCTTGCCGCTTTCCTAGCCGGGGCCAAACCCGCAATCAATCCAGACGCAACAGCCACGCTCAGTGCGATAATAATCCGAGATGGACGGACCGACAAAGCGATCCCCAAATCCATCGTGTTGACCAATGCTACGATAGCTTGAACTGCCAACAGCGCAAACAAAGCCCCAAAAACGCAAAGGGCTATCGCTTCGAAAAGGAACTGCATCAGGATAAACGTCGATTTGGCCCCAATAGCTTTTTGCACGCCAATAATGCGCGTTCGTTCTCTAACACTCACAAACATGATGTTCGCAATACTGAAACAACCGACTAAAATGGCAAAAATGCCAATGAACCACCCCCCGTATTCTACTTGCTGGAAAATAGAATCCAATATCGATGTCAACATCCCAATCTGGTTGATTGAAAAATCGTCTTCCTCTCGTGGTCGCAACCTTCGGACAGAGCGAAACTGTTGAATAATGTCATCCGACAATTCAGCAGAGGATACACCAACTTTCGGTTTGACCATGATGCTTGATCCCTCGCCGTAACCAAAAATCCGCGTTCCAAATTTCGCAGGAATCAGAAGTGCTCGATCAAACCCATCGCTGATCGATGAAGCCCCTTGTTGTGCAAACACGCCTACGACCTCCATCCGCTGTCCCTTCACATCGAGTTTCTCTCCAATGGCATCTGACCGTCCAAACAATTCCATGGCAATCTCATGGCCTATCATTGCCAATGCTCGGCCAGCAGCACTCTCTGAAGCCGCAAAGAATCGGCCATGTGCGATGTCCAAGGAAATCACATCCTGGTATCCCTGCGTGACCGCCACGATGCCTATTCCCTCCATTCGGCTATTGCCCGCTTCTGCTGCGGACATGGCTTTGGCCTGAAAAGCAATCGTTTCGGCTGATTGAAGACGCTCTTGCAACATCTCCATGTCGCTGATGCTAACCTCCCTTCGCTGAACATATTTCCACCACGGATAATCCTCACCAAACGACCACGGCCATTTAGCGATGAAGAGCACATCGTCGTCCAGCATGTTAAAGCTGCTCTTCAAACCATCCTCCAACGAATCCACGACAGCAAAAACAGCTGTGATCATGAAAATGCCTACCATCACCCCCAGGAGAGATAAAAATGTTCGCAGCCGATTCATTAGTATGGCGGACCATGCAAATAAAAAACTCTCTCGTAATAGGCGAAGCCATAGCATAAAAACAAAGCTACAGGCTTCGTCTATTCCTCTGATAATAAGACCCAAAGAAATTGTAGTTTTGTTTCTCCATTTTCTTACTTGATTGATCCATGACCTCACCACGCCGAATCCAATCCGCTCTCATTTCTGTTTTTCACAAAGAAGGCCTTGAGCCCATTGTTGAAGAACTAACGCGATTGAACATCACAATCTACTCAACGGGAGGAACGCAAACAGCGTTAGAAGCCATGGGCGCTGAAGTGATTCCCGTAGAAGCCGTGACAGACTATCCTTCGATTTTGGGAGGCCGTGTTAAAACACTTCACCCCAAAGTGTTCGGGGGCATCTTGAACCGACGCGAGTATGCTCCGGATATTGCACAAATTGAGGAATACGACATCCCTCCCTTAGATCTAGTCATTGTTGACTTGTACCCGTTTGAAGCCACCGTCGCAAGTGGTAGCACCCACGAAGAAAGCATCGAAAAAATTGACATCGGTGGCATTTCTTTGATTCGTGCGGCAGCAAAAAACTACTCCGATGTGGTCATTGTTTCGAGCCAAAGCGATTATGGTCACCTCTTGGAATTGCTTCAAAAAGGCGTTGGCGTTACGACCCTCGAAGAGCGGAAAGAATTGGCGACCCGTGCCTTTCGCGTTAGTTCGCACTACGACACCCGAATCCATGAGTGGATGATGGGCGGACGAACGGTCGAACAGCTCAATCTGTCTGAAATGCAGAGTACAGAGCTCCGATATGGCGAAAATCCTCACCAGTCAGGGCGTTTCTTCGGACCATTGGATGAGCTTTTTGATCAACTTCATGGAAAGGCATTGAGCTACAACAATTTGCTCGATGTGGATGCCGCAGTCCAATTGATGTCAGAATTTACAAATGAGGAGCCGACTTTTGCCGTCTTGAAACACAACAATGCCTGTGGCATGGCGACTCGTCCGACCTTGCTTGAAGCATGGGATGCCGCCCTCGCTGGTGATCCTGTTTCGGCCTTTGGCGGTGTATTGATCTGCAACCGAGTGATCGACCAAGTCACGGCCGCATCCATGCATGGGCTCTTTTTTGAGGTGGCGATCGCACCAGGCTACGAAACTGGCGCCTTAGAAATTTTGCAACAAAAAAAGAACCGGATTTTGTTGATCCAAAAGCCCACGGCCATGCCAACTGTTGGAGTGAGGGCTGCGCTAAACGGCTACTTGGTTCAAACCAAAGATGATCGGACGGAACAGTTGAATGAATTAAAGTTGGCCACGACGACTTCCGCCAATGAAGCGACGATGAAAGATCTCGTGTTCGCCATGAAACTCGCAAAGCACACCCGTTCAAACACCATCGTTTTCACCAAGAATGGACAGCTTTTGGGTAGTGGAACTGGACAAACAAGTCGAGTAGATGCCCTCAAACAAGCTGTGGTCAAGGCCAAAAACTTCGGTTTTGACTTGAATGGAGCGGCTATGGCATCCGATGCCTTCTTTCCTTTTCCTGACTGTGTGGAGTTGGCGAACCGCGAAGGAGTCAAAGCCGTCATCCAACCCGGCGGATCCATTAAAGACGATCTGAGCGTTGCCTATTGCAATGAAAACGGCATGGCCATGTACATGACAGGAATTCGGCATTTTCGGCATTGATTTTCCAGAGATAAACGAAAGCAAGAAAGTCTTTAAAATAAGCCCGAAATCCGAATGTCGCTTGCTTATATTTGACTGTTCACTGTCGTCTTAGCCTCTCACCACTGACCCTCTACTCATGGGCTTGTTCAATTTTTTCATGCAGGAGATCGCGATTGATCTCGGCACTGCCAATACAATCATTTACTACCAAGACAAAGTAGTCGTGGACGAACCCAGTATTGTCGCAAAAGATCGAACAACAAGCCGCGTGGTCGCCATTGGACGGCTTGCGCAACAGATGCATGGCAAGACACATAAAAACATTGAAACCATCCGGCCTCTGAAAGATGGTGTCATCGCAGATTTTAAAGCTGCTGAAGAGATGATTAAAGGCATGATCAAGATGATTCACGACAAAAAAAGCTGGTTTACCCCTTCGCTTCGAATGGTCATCTGCATCCCTTCTGGGATTACTGAAGTTGAGAAACGTGCTGTGGGAGATAGCGCTGAGCATGCGGGAGGGAAAGACGTGTACTTGATCCACGAGCCGATGGCAGCTGCCATCGGAATTGGTATTGATGTCGAAGAGCCCATGGGGAATATGATTATTGATATCGGAGGGGGAACTTCCGAGATTGCCGTGATTGCTTTAGGTGGCATTGTAACCGATAAAAACATTCGAGTCGCAGGAGACGAATTCACTTCCGATATTGAAGAATACATGCGCCGTCAACACAACATCTTGATTGGGGAGCGCACTGCCGAACAGATTAAAATCGAAGTGGGTTCTGCCTTATCAGAATTGGACAACCCCCCAGATGATTATCCTGTTCGCGGCCGCGATCTGATGACCGGAATTCCGAAAGAGATTATGGTGTCTTACCGGGAAATCGCACAAGCACTGGATAAGAGCATTTCCAAAATTGAAGAAGCCATCCACAGCGCCCTGGAGCAAACCCCTCCCGAGCTTTCTGCTGACATATATAAAACGGGCATATACCTGGCCGGAGGTGGAGCATTGCTTCGCGGATTAGACAAGCGTATCTCAGGGAAAACGAGACTCCCTGTTCATGTTGCTGACGATCCATTGCACGCCGTTGCAAAGGGCACCGCCATTGCATTAAAAAATATTGATCGATTTCCCTTCCTGATGCGCAACCGTTGAACGAACGGAAAGCATGAGGAATCTTTGGACCCTGATTGTTCGCTACCAATTGGTTTTAACCTTCATCATTCTGCAAGGTTTGACCTTGGGATGGTTTGTGTCAAGTCATGGTTACCCCAGAGGGAAGTGGGTGCGCGCATCCTTGGATATGCAGGGTACTTGGAATGGTTATGTTTCCCAAATGACACAACTCACTGATCTTGCGGATCAAAACAGGCAGTTGCTCTTGGAAAATGCCCAACTCAAGTCGCAACTTGTTCGGTTTATCGGCAAGCAAAACCCCCTGACCCTTGATCATACAATCAACGGATTAATCATACCGGCAGAGGTCATTCGATCCACGGTATTTCTGAGTTCCAACTTCCTTATTTTGAATAAAGGAACCCGAGATGGCGTGATGAAAGGTCAAGGCATTTTGCATGGTCCATACGCCGTCGGTCGAGTGATTGAAACCACCGAAACTCACGCCCTAGTCATCCCTCTGATTCACACTGAAATGGAGTGGAGCGCTCGCCTGGGATCTCAAGGACCTGTAGGGCGTTTAATTTGGAATGGCAAAGACCCGCAATTGGCCACGTTGAGTGATGTTCCAAAAAGTTTTACCGTCAGAGCGGGTGACACCATCTTCACCTCTGGTTTCCAAGGCATTTTCCCTTCCGAAATTCCGTACGGCTTGGTCACTGCAAACCCATCTGTCATCGATGGTGAGTTTCAGAATTTCGAAGTCCAATTAGGAGCCCCTTTTCAACAACTACGCTATGTCCATGTTGTCGAAACCGGAAATCGTGAGACCGTGAACGACCTAATGGATGAGTCGCAATCTCTCTTCCAATAGTGGTTGCATTCATTCCATATATCCGACTCGTCATCGCATGGCTTTTGCACGTGTTTTGCTTCCAATATCTCGTGTTGGGCAATGGTTGGTACTTTCCAGCATTCCATCTTTACGGTTTGCTGCTCCTCCCCATTGCCTTATCCCCTTCGGTTGTGCTGTTGATCAGCGCACTCGTGGGATTTACGCTGGATTTGACAACCATGGGCGGAGGACTGTACACTTCTTCAGCGTTGATGATGGGCCTTTCCATTCCGGCCGTAAATCGGCTCTTTGCCCCACGAGAAGGATATGAAGTGAATGATATTGGCACCCTGAATTCCTTGGGGTTTCAATGGTTCACAAGTCGAACCATATTGCTCCTTTTCATTCATCATGTGTGGATGTTTAGCCTCGAAGCTGGTCGGTGGGGACTCGTATTGGAAGGATGGGGCAAGGCATTGACCTCTGCCTTATTTGGTTGGGGCCTTTTCCTTGCAGCACAGTGGCTCACTCAATCCAACAAACGTTCGCGATGAATCTCAAAGAACGTCAGTGGGTCATCGGAAGCATTCTGCTCATCATGACGCTCATCTTCTTGGGGCGATTGGCGCAGCTTCAGTTGGCCCCAGGTCCTTGGCGAGATTATGCCGCTCGGTTGACAGAGGAACGTGAAATCATCGACGCAGCTCGCGGTATGATCCTCGATCGAAATAGTGAAATCTTCATGACCAACATCGCCAGCTATGACATCACATTTGTCCCTCGTCAGGGCAAGCTCGCTGGCGGATTCGATACATCGGATTTGAGCGGCGTCCTTCAAATGTCACAAAAGCAACTGAAGGAAAATATTCAGAAAGCAGATGACTATGCTTCGTACCGGCCTTCTGCCATTCGAAAGCAAATACCTGCAGAGGAATATGCCAAAGCTTCCGGTGAGCTTTGGCGCTTTCCAGGGTTGCAGACCAAACGCAGGGCCATCCGAACGAATCCATCCGGAATGGCAAGCCAAATTCTCGGCGAATACCGTGAAACCGATCGTGAAGATCTCCTATCAGGAATAGGATATGAACTAGGTGACTACAAAGGGAAATCCGGCATCGAATTGCACTATGAAAACTCATTGCGCGGTCATCGCGGGGTGAAATATCACATCGTTGATGTCCGGAATGATTTTCGGGAACCTCTGTCGGATGGCCAATTGGACACCCTTCCAATACCAGGATCAGACATCATGCTCACGTTAGATCTGGAGCTCCAATCGTATGGCGAACATCTCATGCAAGGGAAACGAGGAGCCATTGTAGCGATCGAACCATCCACCGGGGAAATTCTAACCATTGTCAGTGCGCCAACATTTGCCACGGATCTACTTACTGGATTGGAGAGAGGGCGGCATTACGACAGCTTGCTTCGCGACCCCTCGAAACCTTTGTTCAACAGAACCGTTCGTGCAACCTATCGACCCGGGAGCATCTTCAAAATGATTCAAGGGTTAATCGCATTGGATGAAGGAGTCATTCATCCTGAATCCCGGATCGTCTGTAACCGAAATATCATTGGATGCCATGGCCAGCATTCATTCGACAACTTGCAAGAAGCCATCGTACATTCTTGCAATCCCTATTTTCATGAAGTCATGAAGCGCATGGTTCAATCGGGCAAGTCGGAGAACATCTTTAAAGATGCTTCAGAAGGACTCAGCCGGTGGACTCCTCGGATCAAACAATTTGGTTTGGGGACGAATTTGGGCGGGATTCTCCCTGGTTTACGTTCAGGATCCGTTCCTGACACGGCCCTTTACGATCGGATGTATGGTACAAAAAGATGGGCTTATTCTACGATATATAGCATCTCCATTGGAGAGGGGGAATTGCTTACAACCCCTGTTCATATGGCCAATTTAGCTGCCATTATGGCCAATCGCGGTTGGTATCGCACCCCGCATTCTGTGCTTGATGTGGGAGGCAAGGGCAAACCAGAGCATTTAGATTCCTTGGTTCATACAGGTGTTTCTGATTATGCATTTGGGCCCATTGTGAACGCCATGCAAACCGTGATTGAATCCGCTCAAGGCACTGGCAGAAAAGCCCGGGTTCCGGGAATCACGGTGTGCGGAAAAACAGGCACTGTTCAAGATGGTGAACGACAAACTCACTCCGTTTTTATGGCATTCGCGCCTCGGGACAACCCTCAAATTGCCCTGAGCGTCTACGTAGAAAATGCCGGGTCTGGTGGTGATTGGGCCGCTCCCATCGCGAGCTTAATCATCGAAAAATACTTGACGGGTGAAGTGACTCAATCAGCAAAAGAACAGCTCATTTTGAGTGCAACTTATCCTTTCCCAGAACACTGATGAGGCGGCGCACATCCATACTCCAAAGGCTCGATTGGGTCTCCATTATTCTGGTGGGGCTCTTGATGATATGGGGCTGGATGAATATCGCAAGCGCCACTGCTGGAGCCGAACCCGTCGATTGGTTGAACTGGGAATCAAAGCAAGGCAAACAGCTCATTTGGATTGGTGTAAGTGTCCTTCTCGCCGTGATTGTCCTCAACATTGAAGGGGAGTTTTTTATTCGAACCTCCATCCTTCATTACACGGTGAATTTGGTTCTTCTCCTATTGGTTTTGGCCATAGGAAAAAAAGTGGGAGGGGCACGATCTTGGTTTGGATTCGGGAGTTTTAGCATCCAACCATCAGAGTTTGCGAAAGTTTCCACGGCGCTGCTGTTGGCTTGGTTATTAAGCCGAAGTGACGGCAAACTACGCAACATGAAAACACTCTTACAGTCCATTGCGATTGTAGGAATCCCGGCAGCATTGATCCTTCTACAACCCGATGCCGGTACAGTCATCGTTTTCGGCGGATTTATTTTCGCCCTCTACCGGGAAGGACTCTCTGGAAACGTTTTGATCGCGGGGTTTTGTGGGCTGATCGTCACCATTGCATCCATCCTGACTGGAGCTCCCTCTGTTTCCTATCCATTCATTGGAGAAGCATCGGCCATCTGGGTTTTCTGGTTCATTTTAGTCTTAATGGGAGGGCTCATTTGGCAACTGACTCCGCAATTGATCGTACCGAGAAAGCGCCGAAAGGTCCGAAATGTCACCCTGTTGTCCTTCGCGGCTGCATTGATCTTGAGCTCAGGGATTCATACGGGTTTAGAGCACGTTCTGAAACAGCATCATAAGGAGCGAATCCATGTTCTTTTTGGAATGGATGTCAGCAATCCAGATGCGGACTACAACATCCGTCATGCCAAAGCCGCCATTGGATCTGGCGGGTTAGCAGGCAAAGGATTCCTTCAAGGCCCCATGACGGCGTATGGCTTCGTACCTGAGCAAGAAACTGATTTTATCTTCTGTACCGTGGGGGAAGAATGGGGGTTCCTGGGGGGCCTTATGACCCTCGCGCTCTTGACCACTTTATTGTTCCGCCTACTTGTTCTTGCCGAACGGCAACGATCCAATTTTACACGCATCTACGCGTATGGTGTGACCAGTATTCTCTTCATGCATTACCTCATCAATATCGGAATGGTCCTAGGTTTGGCCCCCGTCATTGGAATCCCCTTGCCGTTCATGAGTGCAGGCGGATCGTCCTTGATGGGCTTCACCCTATTGATTTTCATATTGTTACGCCTCGACGCAGAACGGTTCAGTGTTTTGAGATAAGGATGAACGGTTCAGCGGTTCCAACATCCATTAAATAAATATACGTTTTCATCGAACCTTTCTATAATTTCGTCGTATATTTACATATGCTTTAGCGAAATTTATTTAGTTCCCATTGCTCCTTCCTCTGGAAAAAGGCAATGGGTTTTTTCATGGCTGATGCTGAGCAGCAAAACCGTTTCATAAAACCGGGGGCCCCACCATTCGTGGGGCTTTTGCTTTCTTATTATTTCAGAGACCAAGGAGAACCTCAGCAGGCTTCTTTCCTCCAAACAACAGACGCTCAGGATTCTCAATCATCTCCTTGATTGCATACAAGAAGCCTACACTTTCCTTTCCATCAATGATGCGGTGGTCATAGCTCAACGCCACGTACATAATCGGACGCACCTCCACTTGACCGTTCACTGCAACAGGCCGTTGCACAATGTTGTGCATTCCCAAAATTGCACTTTGTGGTGGATTGATAATCGGTGTCGAAAGCATCGAACCAAACACACCTCCATTCGTAATGGTGAATGTGCCCCCTTGCATCTCATCAATGGTAAGCACTCCATCGCGAGCACGTATAGCCAGCCGCTTAATCTCTGCTTCGATTTCCGCAAGATTCAAGGTTTCTGCATTGCGCACCACAGGGACCATCAATCCCTTTGGCGAACTCACAGCTATGCACACATCCGCATACTCAGGAATGATCATTTCCTTTCCATCAATCATTCCATTCACCGATGGATATTGCGCAATCGCATGGGTCACCGCCTTGGTAAAAAAACTCATGAACCCCAATCCCACGCCATGGGTTTCTTTGAATTTCTCCTTGTACTGCGACCGCAAGTCCATGACCGGTTTCATATCGACCTCATTAAACGTCGTCAACATGGCCGTTTCATTCTTCACGGCCACCAACCGCTCCGCAACCTTTCGGCGGAGCATGGACATTTTCTCGCGACGAAATTCCCGCGATCCACCCCATTCTGCAGCGGATGTCACTTCAAATCCATGAGCAAGCGCCGCAACAACGTCCTGTTTCATTACACGACCATCGCGTCCTGTACCCTGTACATTTCCAGCCGCTAGGTTGTTTTCCGCCATCATTTTGCGCGCAGCTGGAGAGGGGTGACCTTTCGCAGCTGTTACAGCTGGCGCTTGAGCTTGCTTAGGCTGAGGTGCCGGTGCGGACACCGGCTTCTCCACAACAGGCGAGGGCGAAGATGCTTCGGTGACTGGCGATCCTTCTGGACGAACAGCACTCGTATCGATTAAACAGCAAACTGCACCAACGGCTACGGTATCGCCTTCTTCAACTTTAAGCGTAATAATTCCTGACTCCTCTGCCGGCAACTCCAAGGTCGCTTTATCAGAATCAACTTCTGCGATGGGCTGATCTTTTTCTACATAATCTCCATCAGACACCAACCAAGCGGCGATTTCAACTTCACTGATGGATTCTCCCGGGCTGGGGACTTTCATTTCAAGCTTTGACATAGCACGTTGGGATTGGAGACTCGATGGAATTTACAATAAACGACGGATCGTATTTTGCTTCTGATCTCATGCAAAATATTCTTAACGACTAGCATGAGCAAAAACCTCATCCAAAATGGCGGCGTGACGAATCTTATGAAGTTCGGAAGATCCGCCAGCCGGACTTGCGCTCATCGGACGAGAAATCACACTCAAAGGCACCCGTGTAAAATGCTGAAGCATGTAGCTCCAAGCTCCCATGTTCTGAGGCTCTTCTTGGACCCACACGTAGTTTGCGTCTGAACCATACCTCTGAACGATTCCTTCTAGCTCCTTGAACGGCAGTGGGTGCAACTGCTCCAAACGGACAAAAGCTAGATTAGATGCGGTCTCCTCACCCATTCCCTCCAAGATGTCATAATAGATTTTTCCTGTGCACAACATCACTGTATCCACCTGATTCGATTCGTCCGCTCCCGAATGCCGTGGATCATCCACCACTTTTTGAAAACTACTCTTCGCCATAATCTCCATACTCGAAACGGCCATTGGATGACGCAGAAGTTTCTTCGGAGTGAAAACCACCAACGGCTTCCGGAAGGGCCATTTTACTTGGCGACGTAACAGGTGAAAATAATTGCCCGGATCTGTGACGTTGCAAACAACCATATTGTCCCCACTGCACAATTGCAGAAAGCGCTCCATACGAGCAGAACTGTGCTCAGAACCCATGCCCTCATACCCATGCGGCAACAACAACGTCAAACCATTCATGGTCCGCCATTTGTCCTCAGCCGCACTTAAAAACTGATCGTAAAGAATCTGAGCTCCATTGTTGAAATCGCCGAATTGCGCTTCCCAGATGGTGAGGCCATTCGGATTTGCAAATGCATAACCATAATCAAATCCCGCCACTGCATATTCACTCAGCGCCGAATTGTAAATACTCAGCTTTGCTTGATCTTTCGTCAGGTGATTCAACGGAATGATTTCCTCCTCACTGTCCTCTGTTTTCACCACGGCATGGCGATGAGAAAATGTCCCCCTCTCAACATCTTGTCCGCTGATTCGAACCGGATGACCCTCCTCCAATAATGTGGCATAGGCCAATAATTCGCCCATCGCCCAATCCAATCGGTCGTCTTCAATCATCTTCAATCGATCGCGCATCAGCCGTTCAATCTTTCGATAGAATTTTTTTCCGTCCGGAAGCGTTGACATCGCGATCGCCAACTCTTTGAGTTTTTTTAGCGAAACCTTGGTGGCAACCGTTTCGTGAAGTGATTTTTCCGTAGCGGGCTCATAAGCCTCCCACATATCACTCAAAAAATCGACTACCTCTGCTTGATTCCTTTTTTGAGCCCGTTGGTGAGCATCTGCCATCAAACGCTGTCGCTCGTCCCTGATGGATTCCACCAAAGTGTGGTCCATGGTTCCATCTTCAATGAGGCGCTTCATATAGATCTGAAGAGGGTTGGCATGCTGAGCGATGGCCTTGTACAATTGAGGTTGAGTGAACATGGGTTCATCTCCCTCATTGTGACCATACTTCCGGTATCCCAACATGTCAACGAAGACATCACGCTTCCACTCCTGGCGATACGCAAGCGCCATACGCATCACTTGAACCACCGCCTCAGCGTCATCCGCATTCACATGAAATACCAATGACTGAGTCACTTTACTCACATCCGTGCAATAAATAGAACTCCTGCCGTCTAAATAATTTGTGGTAAAACCCACTTGGTTGTTCACGACCAGGTGAACGGTTCCTCCCGTCCGGTAGCCATCCAACTGAGCCATTTGCGCCAATTCGTAAACGACCCCTTGTCCAGCGATGGCGGCATCGCCATGAACCAAAATAGGTAACACTGCCGATTCTTCTCCTCCGAGGGCATCGATTCGCGCCCGCGCCAAACCCTGGACTACTGGGCCCACGGCTTCTAGATGAGACGGATTGGGAGCCAACGAAATCGAAACCGATTCCCCCGAATCCGCTACCAGGGTCCGCGAATAACCCAAGTGATACTTGACATCCCCGTCAAAATCACCTTTATCATCGTAAACCATTCCTTCAAACTCACAAAAAATCTCCTCATACGGTTTGCCCAAAATGTGTGCTAAGGTGGACAAGCGACCCCGGTGAGCCATTCCGATGAACACCTCCTTAACCCCTCGCTTCGTTCCTTCCTCGATCGCGGCATCCAGCGCGGCAATCAGGGTTTCGCCACCTTCCAATGAAAAACGCTTTTGCCCAACAAATTTCTTTTGAAGGAATTCCTCAAACAGCGTCGCTTGAGCCAATTTCTTCAAAATCTGAATGCGGTCTGCCACATCCAAACGCGGACGATTTCCGAGTTCAATCATCTGGCGAACCCATACCTGGCGATCCACATCTTGAATCATCATGTATTCAATTCCGATGCTATGGCAATACGTTTCGACCAAGTGATCGACGATTTTTTGAAGCGTTGCCTCCCCAATTCCCACCTCATATCCCGCTTGAAAAACAATTGGCAAATCAGCCTCAGACAGTCCGAAATTGGAAAGACTCAGGTCAGGATGATATTGCCTCCGTGTTCGCACCGGATTGGTCTGCGTAAACAGATGGCCTCGGACTCGATAAGCCTGAATCAAATTGAGAACCTGCAATTCCTTAAGCGTCTGTGGAGTCCCTTGGGCTTCACCATAAGAAGCAAGGGCTAAATCAAATCCCTTGAAAAAAAGCCGCCAACTTGCATCGACTGAATCGGGGTCAGATCGGTATTGCTTATACAGTGAATCGAGCACTTGAGGCTCTGCCTGGCTGAGGAAATCTAAAGGGTCCATTTGGACAATACGTAATTTCGAATTCCAAAGATACGCGCCCCGAATTGCCTACCCTATTTCCTGTCGGCCAAATGCATTACATCTCGCGAAAGGTCCAACGCGTCCAAACTTTCAAAGCGGCCCGTTGCAAAGCCTTTTCGGCCAAGATCTTCGATGCCTCATCTCGGTCGTAGGCATGGAGAATTTGACGAACCAAGGCCTCCCCTAAGTCCAACCGGTAAAAAGCTGCAAAAACAGGAGTTGCATCGCGTTCCATTCCCCAACCGATGTGGTCTTCAAGAAGCTGCAACACCCCCACAGATGCCTGGCTGACGAGAGATTCGTCCCATTCAAAATCCTTGATCAATTGCGCCTTTACCTCAAGGAGAAACACCTCTTCTGACACACCCTCAGGCAAGGTTCGTTCGGGTAAAACCAGTGCCAAATTCATGATTTCACATTCAATTGTTGCGTGCACTTACCAACCCCACCAAGTAGCTCATCCATTTCCGATGGCTCTCTTCCAAGGATAATGCATTCAAATATTTCAGTGCATCATCCGTAAATTCTTGCATGTGCGTCCGTGCCGCCACATCCGCTTTCACTTCCAACATCACCTCTGTTACGTCCTTGATTTTTCGCTTGGGGTCATCCGTTCTTCCGTCCCAATTTCCAATCCGATCACGCTGCTCTTGATTCGCATGTGCCCACGCATAAATCCGGAGAAAGGTCTTTTTGTCCGATAAAATATCTCCCCCGACCTGCTTCCCCGTCGCCTCATTGCCGAACGCATCCAAAAGATCGTCCTGCATTTGAAAAGCCATCCCAAATTTTTCACCAAAGGCATACCACAATTTTACGCGCTCATCACTGGTTCCAGATGCCAACGCCCCCAAGGACATGGATGCGGCCACCAGCACAGATGTTTTCAAACGAATCATTTCCATATACTCTGGTAGACTCACCTCCGAGCGCAATTCAAATGCCATATCCGATTGCTGTCCTATACAGACTTCCAAAGCAGTTTGATTAAACAGTTTCAAAGCCGCTGGCAAGGCTTGAGGAGCTGTCTCAGCCATGGCAATTCCCGCCATGGTATACATCGCATCACCCGATAAAATGGCCGCATTTGAATTCCAATGGGTGTGGACTGTCGGATGTCCCCGACGCATCGGAGCCTCATCCATAATATCATCGTGCATCAAGGTGAAATTGTGAAAAAGCTCGACGGCCAACGCCACAGGAATAGCCTCCTCCAATTGGCCTCCTTCAGCCTCCGAAACGGAAAGAGCGA
The DNA here is from genome assembly GCA_028823145.1 of Flavobacteriales bacterium. Lineage (GTDB taxonomy): Bacteria > Bacteroidota > Bacteroidia > Flavobacteriales_D > Sanyastnellaceae > UA16. Next base: position 356 of record JAPKCA010000025.1, on the reverse strand, counting down.
GTATCGCACGAAGCCGTTTTCCTCCCAAAGACATGAGGTAATGAATGGGGTCATACAATCCGCCATCCGAATCAGCCGGCCACTTCCGCAGAAAAGAGGTCATCTGTGATTCCACTTCGGCCTTCAACCGAGTCATGTTCGGATGGTTCATCAGCTCAACTCTTTATTTACCGCGACGCAGTTGGTCGATCAAGTAATCCCCATAACCCGATTTTCGCAGGGGTTCTGCAACCTGGAGCAAAGCCTCATCGGTGATGAAATCCATCCGCCAAGCAATTTCCTCAATGCACCCGATTTTCAACCCCTGCCGTTCTTCGATGACTTGAACGTATTGCGATGCCTGCATCAACGACGCG
>JAPKCA010000024.1 GCA_028823145.1 Flavobacteriales bacterium | reverse complement strand
CCTTTTATATGGATGAAACAGAAGTGACCAATGGTTTTTGGTTGGAATACCTTCATAGGTTGGAGCGTGTCTATGGGAGCAGCTACCCAGAGGTGGTGGAGCGAGCACTCCCCGACACCTTGGTGTGGAGAGCAAAGTTATCCTACAATGAACCCTATGTTGATTATTACATGCGACACCCAGCCTACCGGGACTATCCTGTTGTAGGGGTCTCATGGGTTCAAGCCAATGATTTTTGTAAGTGGCGCACTGACCGGGTTAACGAGCAGTTGTTGGTTCGTGAGGGACTCTTAGCGTACAATCCCGATGGTCAAGTCGATGAAGACCACTTCACTACAGAAACTTACCTCAACGGCCAATACCAAGGGGAAGCGGTTGCTGAAGGAGTCAAGGATTTGCGACCAGGATCTTCCGGATATCGAAATGTCAAATTTGAAGATGGATTGTTTCAACCTGCTTATCGTCTTCCAACGGAAGCTGAATGGGAGTTTGCTGCCATGGGATTGATTGGAAATAGCTATTCAGAGTTAATTACGGATCGTCGAACTTACCCTTGGGATGGTCATTACACGCGAAATGACAACTCCAATCGCAAACGCAATGTGGATTTGCGCTATGGTGAAATGAATGCCAACTTTGTTCGGGGTCGTGGTGACTACATGGGCATTGCGGGAAGTTTAAATGACGGAGCAGCTGCTACAGCGGCCGTTTATGCGTACGCTCCCAATGACTATGGACTCTACAACATGGCCGGAAATGTGAGCGAATGGTGCATGGACGTATACCGTCCATTGAGCCCTATGGACGCAGAAGAATTTCGCCCACACCGTGGAAATGTGTTTACGACCAAGCAAAGAAACTCCGAAGGCAATCTTGCGGACAAGTACGACTTTGTCGTTTACGACATCGAAGGCTTAGAAAAAGATTTACAGGCCTACGAGAAAGCCGCTTCAAAAAACTTCATTGATGAAGAGCAAAACCTTCTAGACAATGTATTTACATACATCACGGATGCCAAGGCTAATCTCAAATTAAAGCAATCCGATGAGGCTCAAGAAAAAATCAAGGAGGCCAAAGAAATGATCAGCGATGAAGAGCTGATGGTGGCTTCTTCTTTGTTGGAAATTTTCTCTGAAAACATCAGCGCAGCCCCTGGTGATCTCCGTTACCGCAATGTAACCGTTGAAGAAAGCTTGGATCGTGATAATTACCGGCGCGCTGACAACATCGATTACCGCGATGGCGACTTTGAGTCAAGCATTTATTTTGGTGATGAAGCATACGAAGCCAAAGATTCTCGAATGTATGGCTACGGACAAACCACGACCATCAGCAACAAGTCGCGCGTATACAAAGGCGGCGGCTGGAATGACCGTGGTTACTGGCTCAGCCCGGGCACACGTCGTCATTTAGATGAAGACAAATCATCGGCAGCCATTGGATTTCGCTGCGCCATGGATCGTGTAGGAACGCAAACCCAGGGTTCCGCACAATAAGACATGGTTCTTGTGTTAAAAAAGGCTCCCGACATCGGGAGCCTTTTTTATTCAACCCCATTCCTTTGGTCTGATCAAATTGTAACTTGAGCCCATGCTTCTTGCCCCATCAGACCCCTTGTTGCAAGCCATTGATGCTTCTTTTCAGCGTTCGAAAGGAGTGACCACAGACACCCGCTCTGCAGGTTTGGACAAGATTTTCTTTGCCCTATGCGGGGAGCGTTTCGATGGCAATCAATATGCCATAGCAGCTTTGGACTCAGGATGCTCCGCGGCCATTGTGGACGACCCTAAGATTGCGCAACTTTCAAAGCAATGCATCCTGGTCGATGATGTCCTTATCGCTCTTCAATCCCTTGCCTCCCTTCATAGGTCCCGAATGACATGTCCCGTCATTGGATTGACTGGAAGCAATGGCAAGACCACGACCAAAGAATTCCTGCGAGACATTCTACTGAAAAAGCATCCCAAAACCTTTGCGACCAAAGGAAATCTTAACAACCACATCGGGGTTCCCATGACCCTGCTCGAAATTCCGTTGGACGCTGAAATGGTCATCCTTGAAATCGGCGCCAATGCCCAAGGCGAGATTGCAGAGTTGACCAAAATATCCCGACCCACCCACGGGGTGATCACCAACATCGGTCAAGCCCATCTCGATGGGTTTGGTGGAATTGAAGGGGTCATCAAAGGGAAACGCGAATTATTCCGATACTTCGAAATGAATCATTCAGGCTCTGAACCTGCCATCTTCGTTCATGCTGGGCATGACATTCTCCTAGAAATATCCGAGGGTATTCCTCGCCAACAATATGGAGTTGCAGACCACCCGCCATCTGCACGCATGATCTCAAATCAGGGTGGCTCATTTTTTTGGGTAGATCCTCTGGGGAAAGAACACGGTCCCATTCATCCGAAAATTACGGGGCCACATAATGTCGAAAATATGCTTACCGCATTGGCGATTGGAAGCCACTTCGGGGTCGAACCGGTTGACTGCACAGATGCATTGTCAGCCTACATTCCCACGAACAATCGGTCACAGTGGCACCCAACCGTTTCCAACTGCATTCTGCTCGATGCATACAATGCCAATCCAAGCAGCATGGAATCTTCACTGGATCACTTCGCCTCAACTGACGCACTTGCCGGTGGGTCAAATATTTGCATTCTTGGAGACATGGGAGAACTGGGCACATATGCTGCAGAAGCGCATACCCGAATCTTGAGGTTGGCCCAATCACTCGAGTTGGAAATTTGGACGGTGGGACCCTTGTTTCAAGCTGCTCATCCCGATGAAGGGAAAATCAAGTCATTCCCTGATCTCGCGTCACTTCAAGAAGCAATTACTTCCAGCAAAATAAAGGACCGCAATATTTTCCTCAAAGGATCCCGGACCATGGCTTTGGAATCCCTGATTGACTTCTTGTAAGAACCATGGCATGGCCTCAACAATCGAAACACAGTATTCTCTCGTTTCAACCAACGTAACTTAGCGCATCATGGATTTTATTTCGGAATTGCGGTGGCGTGGGATGTTGCATGACCTGACGCCAGGATTAGAAGAGCTGCTTGCAAGCGGGCCGACCACGGGGTATGTCGGCTTTGACCCTACAGCAGATTGTTTGCACATCGGCAATCTCGTTCCTGTCATGATGCTTGTCCACTGGCAAAGGGCTGGACATCGTCCCATCGCTTTAGTAGGCGGAGCAACGGGCATGGTCGGTGACCCGAGTGGCAAAAATGATGAGCGGCAATTGCTCGATGCTGAAACCTGTCAACACAACCTTTCATGCCAGAAAGCGCAACTCGAGAAATTTCTTGATTTCCAAGGATCAAACGCCGCACAAGTCGTCAACAACGCCGATTGGTTTCAGGATTTTAGATTTTTAGATTTCATTCGAGATGTTGGCAAGCACATCACTGTCAATTACATGACCTCCAAGGACAGTGTAAAGAAGCGGTTGGACAGCGGCATGAGCTTTACTGAATTTTCTTACCAATTGGTCCAAGGTTATGACTTCTACCATCTCTGGAAGAACCAAGACTGCAAAGTCCAATTTGGGGGTTCCGACCAGTGGGGGAACATCACCACCGGGACTGAGTTGATCCGACGGATGGGCGGCGGTCAAGCATATGCCGTAACCGCACCGTTGATCACCAAAGCGGATGGATCGAAGTTTGGGAAGTCCGAAGGAGGCAACGTCTGGATTGACAAGAAGAGGACATCGGCCTACAAATTTTACCAGTATTGGATCAACGCAGCCGATGAAGACGCTAGCCGCTATATCCGGATTTTCACATTGAAAGGGCGGGAAGAAATTGAAGCCCTTGAACAGCTACATGCAGAAGATCTCGGCCAACGTCTCTTGCAGAAAGAATTGGCTGCCGACATGACCCGTCGTGTTCACAGTGAAGAAGATTTGCAAACAGCTATTGAGGCGTCCAAATTGCTTTTTGGTCAGGGAAGCAAGGCTGAAATTGAAGCCCTCCCTGAATCAGAATTTCTGAGTGTTTTTGAAGGCGTCCCTCAAGCAACTGTTGCTCGCGCACAGTTGGAGGCCGGTATATCCATCATCGACTTTATCTCAGAATCGACTGGTTTTTTGACTTCCAAAGGGGATGCTCGCCGGGCGCTGAAAGAAAACTCCATCAGCATCAACAAAACCAAAGTCAACGACAGCTACACGGTGTCAAAAGATGATCTGATTGGAGGAAGACATTTGCTCGTCCAACGTGGAAAGAAGAATTACTTCCTCGTGCTGGTCGATTGACGGCGTTGCGATCTAGAAATCGCTTGCCATTAAATTGCACCCGCGAACTTCGGCTTGATCATACCGTCCATTGATTTCAAAGGATCCATCCGCAAACCGACGCCCAACATCCCCAGTTGATAAAAATCCGCAAGAAGCGACATTGGCTAAATCAATGACGTGGATACGTCCCTGCTGACCGTTTGGAAGCCACTGCCCGGGATCATCTATCGCTCCAACCATCACACGCATCCAAGGCGGCGTCATGAAAATTCCACGGCCTTTAGACCAAGCTTGCGAAAGCAATTCTGTCATGCCGTATTCGCTGCAAACAACCTCAGATTGAACCAATCGGCTTAATCGCGCGTGTACCTCCTCTCGAACAAGCTCCACTCCCTCTCCTTTCATTCCGCCTGTTTCTATGATCTGAAGATCCTCAAGCGACCAATCCAAAATGCGCTGGTCCGACAAAGACTGCTCCCAACTAAGAAGCGCATGAGTGACACCGATCAAGTATACCTGTTGCTTCGATTCCGAAGCGGCTAGATTATCCAATTTCGTTTCCAAGCCCTTCCAATCACGCATGAAAAACCATTGATCGACATCGGATTGGTGAGTATGGGTCATGAATGAACGCACCATGTGTACCAATGATGAGTCCCCACGCTCCAAATACCCCGGCAACAATGCAATGAAGACCGCATTTTCAAATGGGCCCATGAGCCGTTCGAAACCACGTTGTGCTATGCGATTGTACCACGCCAAATCATCCACCACATGCCGAGAAGGAACGCTACCGGTTGTCCCTGAGCTGCAGAAAATGGCGTCAGGCTTTTCTGATTCACCCAAAACATGTACTTCATGGGTTTGAAACACTTCGACCGGCATAAAAGGAATATCAGCGACCGATTGAACTGTCCCAGGAACCACGCCTAGAAGTGCGACAAACTCCTTGTATACAGCATTATGTGTTGCTTGGAAACGAAACACCCGAAGGGTTAATGCCTCCCAGTCTTGTTCCGATAGTTCATCAGCAGAATCTGCCATGTTAGCGATGTCCTCACGTAAATCGCGAAGCAACTGTTTTATATCGTGGGGTTTCACGGAAACATTCATCATCGCGAAGTTGGGGATTCCTTAGCTTTGATACCAATCCAATAGCGATAATCTATGACGCGCATTCCCTTTCCTTTTGCCATACTGGCCATTTGCCCTGTTTGCCTGTGGATTGGATGTTTGCCTGAAGTGCAATACCCCGATGAGCCACAGATCGAATTTACCTCATTCGAGATGCAGGGAGATGGAAGCCGCGAACTGGTGATCTCTTTCACTGATGGAGACGGTGATGTAGGATTGTCTCAAGCGGACACGATCCCGCCATTTTGCCCAACCTGCGAGTTCCATCAAAATCTACATTGTGATTACGAAGAGTGGCAAGGTGAAATGTGGGTTCCCATCAATCTGAATCCAGATGCAGGACAAATCCCATTCTATTATCGGGTTCCCGTGGCAGAACCCACTGGGCAAAACCCTGCGTTGAATGGCACCATTCGCGTAGACATGAACTCTTGGTATTTATCCAGTCCTTTTGATTCATTGCGCTTTAGAATCACCTTATACGACCGATCCTTAAACGTCTCCAATGCGGTCTATACGCCCACTATATTAAAGCCCTAAGCGGCAATTACCGGAATTAAAAAGGGCGCCCATTGGGCGCCCTTTTCTTTTCAAGTTCAGTTTGTATTACTCAGGGCAATTCGTTCCGAATTGTGCCAAGAACGCCAACAAGTCAGCCGTAGAAACCACCCCATCATCGTTCAAATCTGCAGGGCAGCTGTCCGTGAAGTCAAATTCACACAAACCGCCTTCCATCGTAGCGTCTTCATCGTAGTTGACCGCGTCAACATACATGCAACCGTAGCAGCTGTAATCGCAGCTAGCATCATCGAAAAACGCGCCTGAAGCATAGTTGCAAGCCGTTCCATCCGTACAGCCAAATGCTGAAGAGTTCGGCGCACCTGGGGTACCATGGTCTACCCAACTTGCCTGCCAGTTGTCTGGATCATCGTTGTTGAGGTCTGTCTGGACCAATTCCAATGAAGAGCAACCCCCATCTGGACTTTGAACCAAAACGTTGCCCAAAACCGCTACGGTCTGAGCGGGCCAAGGAGAATCGTCATCATATTCAATTGCATCAATCATATTTCCGAATCCATCTTCGATGCTTATCGCTTCACCACTGTTTGAGAAGTTACCCAAATCCATTTGGAAGACCTGCACTCCCAATCCGCCGTAGTTGGCCGTACCGGCATCTGAAACAGTCATGATGAAGTACTCACCTGGTTGAACCGTCGTGCCTGCCGGGAATACATATCCCAATTGAGGCGATCCGCTAGCAGAATTGTAGAATTCAAACCCACCCATATCAACTGGCATGTCATTCCCTACATAAATCTCAACGAACTCAAAGTCGAAGTCATCACCTTGAGCGCCGCATGGATTGTAATGCACCTCGTTGATTACCAAATTTGGCAACGTGTAGTAACACGTCTCATTCGTTGGATTCGTAACTCCCTCCTGGTAATTCAAGGCTGCAACATCGTCGCATCCGCTAATGATACACGTCCCATCATCGATGGTCGCTGTGGCATCGTAATTATCAGCATCTGGGTTCATGCAACCCGGAGAATCCACACATGACCCATCGTCTTCTTGCGCAAGTACATCGTAATTGCTGAACATTGGATCTGTGCAACCCAAACGGGTTACGTCATCGCTGTCACGCGGCAACAATTTCCAGGAACCGTACGCATAGAAATTAGGACCTACCACACGGTAATTGAAACCAAGTTCCAACAACGGAGAGTAGTTGGTTCCATCGCTGCTAACTGAATCAGCAATGGCGTCGTATCCAATGTCATCGATTACACCAATGCCAGAACCATCATTGAGGTGCCATTCACCGTAACCAGCATCTGGACTCACACATTCTCCTGTCATGCTAATCAAAACACACTCCCATTGTTCCTCGTTGATCGAGTTTGTTGGAAGGACTTCTGCCGCTGGCAAGTCATTACCCGAGGATAAAATATCAGCGCTTGAGCCCTGGATTTGACGCAGTCCATAGACTTCCGCCACGTTTCCAAGCAAGGAAACCTCATCTCCTATCGCCACGCCATCGCCAATCACCCAAATCGCCGACTGAGGACCGGTTCCATCTTGAATCACATACGATGGCTGTCCTCCAAGAGAGCCCTCTACAGGATACAATGCCGTTACGATTCCCGAAGTCTGCATTTGACCTGAAAGGCCACCAGACTGAATCTCTTGGATAGTGTAATTGGAAATGTATGTGCAAGACCCATCATCCTCGGTGGCATTCTCATCGTAATTAATGGCAAAGGGATCCGTACATCCAGCTGTAGAAGCTGAACATGCTCCTGAGAATGTATGCATCCCCAAATCAGTCCAATCGTTCTGATCTAAAACGATCCATTCTGAATCAATGGCATTGGTCCCTGCTGACATGGCCCAATCTCCCATGTTTCCAGAATAAACAAAGTCCTTCCGCACAAGTGTATGGTCCTTCGTCGCATTCGTTACACCCGCAACATCCCAACCGCTGCCAGGATCAACACCAAACTCTCCAACCGCATCCAGAAGCAATGTATCAACGTTAAAAAGACCATAAGCGTCGTCGCCATTGGACAAGTAACCGTGTGTTATATCTGCCTGTGCAAGGATCAATGGATCGGCGGAAGGGTGAGCGATGATGAAGAATCCACCGGGTGCTATGGAAGCTGCGGCTGGAAAATTCAGAAAATATTCGGCTTCTGTCGGTCCATTATTGCCACATCCATTGCCGCAGTTTCCAATGATGTATTGGCCCAAGAAGACTGTGGCTGCAGTAGGGTTGTAAATCTCCAAGTACTTGTTATTCGAACTTCCTTCCGCGTATTCAGAGAAGAATATCCCACATGCCTCCCCAACGTATTCGCACGTACCATCATCGATTCCTGCTGCAGCATTGTAGTTCGCTGCTCCAGAGTTGGTACAGCCATAAAGCAATGCGTCAGCTTCAGAACGAGGTTGAACCTTAAAAGCACCATAAGCATAGTCCAGTGGTCCGGTAACCTGCCAGGTATTCCCTAACAAGACGTAACCTGTTGCAATCGCATTGTACCCACGGTCGTCAATGACGCATTGGCCAGATGTATCATCCAGTCCCCACTCGCCATAGCCAAGATCTTCAGCGCTAACATCACCCGTGACTTGGACCAACACTCCCTCCCACTGCTCTTCAGACCCAGCAACAAGTGTGGACAAAGCCTCCGCAACGGGCAAATCTGCATTTTGAGCATTGATTACAACGGAAGCCCCTTGCAATTGCGTCAAGCCACTGTATTCCGCAACCGTTGCTGTCACTTCTATTTGATCACCAACCGCTACAGGAACATTCGGACCGTACATCCAAATTCCAGAATACGGTCCCTGACCATCTTGTAAGCTAACCAAGCTTCCGAACACCGCTGTAACGACACCATTGGTTACCACGGTCTGTCCAGAGTATGTATCGGTCAACTGACCTTCTTGAATGGTAGCAATTGCCGTAGTTGTAACTTCCAAACACGTTCCGTCGTCATAATCCGACGCCTCGTTGTAATTGGGAGCCGCTGGCTCCATGCATCCTCCTTGTCCAACGGTTAAAGTTCCGACCATGCCATTTGCTGCATGACTCCCAACGCTGCAATCGTAATTGTAGACACCGGGGACATTAAACGTATGGCTACCGATGCAAACCCCATCAGCGTCTCCAATGACCGGAGAGAAGAAGAAGTCTTCAGGATTGTTGAAAGGCAACTCCGTTTGGGTGTCCGTCAAGCCGTTCGCGTTGTGCGTACCTCCCACGTTTTCCCAAATCACCGTCGTTCCTGGTTCCACACTCAAATCAGCCGGGCTGAAGTACAATGAAGCTACAGAGACAACGACACCCTCAACATTGCAAGCATTGTCGAACATACAAGAGCCATCGTCTTCCGTGGCATCTGCATTGTAATTCGACGCATTGGAGTTGGTGCATCCGGGCACTGCCGCGCCACAGCTGCCTGTGAAATCATGGCTACCCAAATACGACCACTCGTTTTGGTCATAAACCGTCCACTGAGAATCATCTTCATTGGTTCCTGCTGACGCCGCCCAATCATACCCGATTCCAGCATTGACTCCACCTTTCCGAACCAAGGTATGATCCTTGGTTGCGTTGGCCGTTCCTGCAACTTCCCAACCAGAACCTGGATCTCCTTCAAAATTTCCAATGATGTCCACGAAAACGTATGAATCTTCGGTGCCGAACACCAACGCATAGCCATCATCGCCATTGAAATAGGCATTCCCTGTCTGATCTGTCTCCGTCAAAATGGCCGGATCAGATGATCCATGGGCCCAAACGTAAACATCTCCAGGTGCAATGGTCGCACCTTCTGTAAACGTGTTCCAATACTCATGCACTCCCAGAGTAGTTGGGGCATTGCCAACAGACGCAATCGCGTATTCTGTAAGATCTACTGCCGCATCAGTTGGATTGTAGATTTCCAAGTATTTATTGTTGGAGGATCCCTCTGATTATTCAGAGATAAACAGGCCGCATTGGGCCATAGCAGCGGTTCCTGCAAAAGCAAATAGCACCGCAAAAATCAAAGATTGTAAACGCATGTTGTGGTTTTAGGTTCGACAAAGTGGTTATGCAAGCTAATTAATAATCGAAGAAAAATACCGTCTCGGCCATATTTATTCTGTTGCCTAACGATTTGATAATATTAGTTAAAGCCCATAATTGTCCGACTAAAGATTATTTTACTGCTCCATCCGTGAGCAAATTACCTCGTTCTGGCAATTGCCTAAACGTCCGACGATGGTATTCATTCAACCCCAAATCTCGTATGGCCTGCCGGTGAGATTTTGTTGGATAACCCGCATTGCGCTCCCAACCATATCCTGGATACACCAAGGCCAATTCCCGCATGCGCTCATCGCGATGCGTTTTTGCCAAAACACTCGCTGCAGCAATCGAGGCAAAGCGGGCATCACCTTTAATGAAGCAACCATGAGAGGGAAATCCCTCCTGCGATTGAAATCGATTGCCATCAATGAGAAGAAACTGCGGGTAAACACCCAGTTGTTGCACCGCTTGTCGCATCGCCAAAAATGACGACTGCAGGATATTAATCTCTTCTATTTTTCTAGGACCTACGTGGCTGACCGCCCATGCAAGAGCCTCTGCCTCGATTCGCTTGCGCAGTTCATTCCGCTTTCGTTCCGTTAACTGCTTGCTGTCATTCAACACTCCCTCTTGGCAAAGGGTCATCGCCAAAGATGGAGACAATATTACCGCACCCGCTGTCACTGGTCCTGCCAGACAACCTCGCCCCGCTTCATCACAACCTGCTTCGATTCGTTCTTTATCGATCCATGGAGCCAAATTCACGAGGCAAGGGTTTTTTCGATGCTCTGCCATAAGGCTTCAGCAGAATGATCCCATGAAAAGTCTTTTGCACGCTGTGCCCCTCGTTCCGATGATCCTTTGAGAAAACCGGCATCTCGCTCCAACTGCAACATCGCTGAAGCCGCGGCATCTGCATCGGAAGGGGCAACTAGCGCAGCAGCTGCACCTCCACACACTTCAGGCAAAGCCGTAACATTGCTCGCGATGACCGGAACATGGCAAGCAAAAGCCTCTACCAAAGGGACTCCAAATCCTTCAAATAAGGGAAGATAAACCAACCCCAAGGCTCCTCCCATTGCCCCGGCTAATGACTGCCTGTCCAAGCGGCCCGCCCAATGAACACCCTCCAATGATTTCATCTCTTCCGTCCACATGCTCGAGCCCACGACCAGCAAGTCAGCTTGCCCTCCTCCAAGTCGATACATTTTAAATGCTTCCAATAAACCTCCGATGTTTTTCCGAGGATGCAGGCTACCAACAAAGATGAAATATGGATTTCCTTCAGACCATTGGAGGCGCTGCCTCTCTTTTTGATCTTCCGTTAACGGGACATACAAAGGAGATGGCGCGTTATAAACCAGATCAATGGTATCTCCATTCATGCCAAATTGCTTCATGATGTCATCCTTGGAGTACTCGGATACTGTGGCGATCCTTGATGCTATCTGAGCAAATACAGGAAAACGTGTCCTGTAATGATTTCCCTCTGCTGTTGGCATCCATTCTGGATGATGCATGAAATTCAAATCGTGCATCACCGCCAATTGCTTCACTGGAGTCCGGCGACTCAACATCCCATCCGTTGAAACAAATACATCTGCCTTCCATGTTCTGAGAGAGCGTGTAACACTCCAATCAAACCACCAGTCGTACAACCATGGGCGACGAGCAGGAGGCCAAACACGCAAACAAGTTGCATGTTCCCCGTAGTCAAACATCCTTGCTGGCTCTCGATCAAAAAGCAACAAAAACTCGTGCTCGGGATGAGCAGCGATCATTCGGCTGTAACACTCGTGCGTGAACCAACCGATGCCTTCGAGTTTGTCTGCTATGAGCAAACGGGCGTTGAGTGCTATGCGCGCCATGAATGCGAAGATAGGTTGACAATTGTAGGGGGCATATACCGTTCTTTGTAAGCGACCAGTCAGCTAGGACTATCCGAATATGCGCCAATTCCTTTCTCATTTATCCCTCTTGATGGTCTTGAACCTGCTCATCAAGCCAGCCTACCTGCTGGTCATCGATGCGCGAATTCAAGACGTTTTAGGCCCGGAGATTTTCGGAAGCTATTTCCCCCTGCTCAGCTTGGGAATTCTTCTCAACATTCTTTTAGATGCAGGGTTGTCCAATCACATGACGCGACTGATCTCGGCAAATAACGAAGCAGTGACAGGCGCATACAGGGTAGGTTCACGAGCCAAACTGGCATTGTTCCCCTTGTATTTAATGTCTCTCATGCTCGTTGGTTGGGGATTGGGATACCGAGGGGAGTCAATGCAATGGCTCGCTTGGATAGGAATCAACCAAGCGTTGCTGAGCGCGATTTTATACGTTCGAGCTGGACTCCAAGGGTTGGGCGCCCACAAAACGGATGCTTGGGTCTCCATCAGTGATCGATCGATGCTCCTCCTGGGTCTGGGAATTGTACTCGCCATACAACCGGGATTTGAAATTGCATGGCTTCTTATGGGCACGACTGTGGCCTTGAGCATTGCCTTGGCTTTGGCATGCTGGCGATTAATGATTCATATGAAAGGCGCACAAGCGGCGAAACATGAAGAATCAGCTACTAGCATATGGGAACAACTGGCAAAAGGCTGGCCCTACGCATTGCTTTTTTTGCTCATGATGACCTACCACAGAGTCGATGCCATCATGCTCGAGCGGATGCATCCAGACGGCGCACGACAAGCTGGCTGGTATGCCATGGGGTATCGCTTATTTGAAGCTTCGAATATGATCGGTTTTTTGTTCGCGACATTGCTTCTTCCTTATTTCTCGCGCATGTTGGCCATAAAAGAAGACATCCGTCCTTTGGCCATTGGGGCAAGTCGCATTCTGATGGTAGGAGGAGGGGCGATTGCATGGACCGCCTGGTTTTGGCCCGGGACGCTGCTATCCATTTTTTATTCCCACGAGGTTGCAGCGGCAGCTTCGATTCTACCATGGCTGATGCTCTCCTTTGCCATTTTCGCACAAGGCTATGTCTTTAGCACCCTGCTAACTGCACGAGGTGACATGAAACAACTCAATCTCCTCGCAGCCGTTGGAGCTATCGGAAATATTGGATTGAATCTCTGGTGGATCCCGAAATACGGGGCCTTGGGTTGTGCCATGGCAAGCGCCATAACTCAGGGATTGGTGGTGGGGATGCAATGCTTCATCAGTTTGAAAAAATTCCCAGGCCGGATTTGGTGGTTATTGGGGAAAAGTTTCGCCATGCACACGTTGGCAGCTGGCGCAATATGTTGGTCATTATCCCGTTTTGCCCCAGATGACGTATGGGTGGTTTTGGTTAGTCTAATCGCTTGCCTTGGGGCCGGATTTCTGCCGGGAATCATGGACTATTCTACCTTGCGTCAACTCCTGTCCTCCAAGATGAATACCTTTGCCGACTCCTAGTTCCATTTGAATCCATGAACGACAACCAACGCCTCGACTCCACCCATCTTCTTCACTTTATTTTCAATCGACGGAAATCATTTTTCCTCATCGGATTGGCCGCCACGGTGCTCTCTTCCATCGCTTCACTTTTGATGGATGAACAGTTCCAGTCATCGGTCGTGATGTTTGCTACACCTCAGCACTCTATTGGCGAACAGTTCTATGAAGAAGTGAAGCGCAATGATTTGCTCGAATACGGTGAAACAGAAGATGCTGAGCGGCTGATCCAAATTCTCAATTCTGATCGCATTCGGTCGCGCATCATTGAGAAGTACAATCTGTGGGAGCACTACGACATTGACCCCGGAACCCCCGGATCACAGACCATGCTCGGCAAAGAATACAACTCCAATGTAGACGCGCGGCTTACACGCTATGGGTCCATAGAAGTGAGCGTTTTGGATACTGACCCCAGCCAAGCCGCAGCTATAGCCAATGACATCGCCTTTTTAGCTGATTCCGTGGCGAATCGCTTGCGAAATGATCGCGCAGGAGAAGCCTTTTTGTATGCTGCGAGCTCCTTGGAGCAAGTTCAAGATGAAATTTTGAGCATGGAGTTTGAGCTGGGGAAACTCTACGAATTAGGCATCTATGACTTCGCTACACAAATCGAAGGGTTAAACGAACAGTATGCAACAGCCATGGCTAAAGGAGCGTCGGCCAATGCAGAAAAAATTCGCCTTGAAATGGTTGAAATTTCTCATCATGCCAATGCTTTCAATAAGCTATCGAATTTGATTGAGGCAGCATACGATCGCGAGGCCATTTTGAAAAAACGATTTGAGCTCATGAAATTGGATGCCGAGACGCAAATGCCTTCGGCTTTTGTTGTCGATTATGCTTCAGCTGCTGACAAAAAGGCAAAGCCCATTCGCTGGCTGATTGTGGTGATGAGTGTGGTAAGCACGCTTGTTTTTGCTCTCCTGGCATTGCTTGCCGCTGAGAATCTCAAAGCATCCGAATAGGGGCAATGACAACGGGGCTGATTCAACGTTTTGCGGGGGTAGCCATTGCTGCTTATGCGGTTTTATTGGCCGTGGCCATGTATTTGGACTTTCCATGGCTAGCATTGCTTCCCGCCATTTTGTGGCTTGGATGGATGGCATTTACCCGCTTGGACATTCTCATCATGCTCTTGGTTGGGGCAGTACCTCTAAGCCTGAGTCTTGAAGACCTCGATGTAGGCGGAATGGGCCTTTACCTTCCTACTGAACCTCTTTTAGCCGGTTTGCTCATCCTCTTTGTTTTGAGAGCCCTCCGGGGTTGGCCCGTTGATCAACGCATTCTGCGTCATCCTTTTTCCCAACTTGTAGGATTGTCACTTTTCTGGATTTTTTTGACGGCCATCATCAGCATCCATCCCGCTGTTTCATTCAAATTCCTCGTGGCTCGGTCCTGGTTTGTAGTCGGCTTTCTGTGGATCCTAGGACATTTGTTTCTCCATTCAGAGAAACATCGACATCGGTTTGTTTTGGCCTATGTCTTGCCACTTTGCATTGTCGTCATTTATACGGTTGTGCGGCATGCGGGCTTCGGGTTTGAAAAAGATGCTGGTCATTGGGTCATGAAGCCATTCTTCAAGGACCACACGTCTTACGGAGCCGTCTTGGCAATGGTTGTCCCTCCCTTGATTTCACTTCTTTTCTTAAAACGATTTTCTCCATTTATCCGTGTGGTTGTTGCGGTTTCTTTGGGAGTCATCAGCATGGGGCTGATCCTGTCATACACCCGCGCAGCTTGGGTTTCCCTCGCTGCTGTAGGAGCACTTTGGGGCCTGATGCGTCTGGGGTTCAAGCTCAAAACCCTTCTCTCCTTGGGAGCAATACTCTTGGCCTTTGGTTGGTTTGCAAAGGATGCGCTTCTGATTCAACTGGAACGCAACAACCAAGATTCATCGGATGATTTGACCGAGCATGTAACGTCCATTTCTAACGTGTCAAGTGATGCGTCCAACTTGGAACGCTTGAATCGATGGAATGCGGCAATCGCCATGTTCGAAGAAAAGCCTTTGACAGGTTGGGGGGCCGGAACGTATCAATTCGTCTACGCCCCATTCCAGCGTTCGAAAGACCGAACCATCATCAGCACGAACAATGCCGATGGGGGAAATGCTCACAGTGAATACTTAGGCCCTCTGGCTGAACAAGGTGTTCTCGGATTGTTGTTTGTTCTTGGACTCCTGGGGTTTTGCATGCACTGGGGATTTTCCCTGCAGCGAAAACTCAAATCGAAAGATGATCAAATCCTGGCCATGGGCGTGTTTTTGGGCCTGATGACTTATTTCGTCCATGGTGTCCTCAATAATTATCTGGACACTGACAAAGCGAGTGCTTTGTTTTGGGGGTTTTTCGCGCTACTTCTGACTTGGGATATTAGCAGCTCCAGTCCCGAAGTAAGCGAACCGCTATTTGAACCGAACGACCAGTAAAGCTGTGTCGTCAAAGCTTGGCTCTTCCCCTTGGAATTCTTGGACGGAGTTGAGCAAGGCGTGCTGAATTTCATCCACTTTCATGCCGCGTCGCTCGCACATGATGTCTTCCATTCTCTGCATTCCATAAGGAACCCCCTCTTCATTTTCCTGTTCCACCAAGCCATCCGTGTAACAGGCCAGTGTGCTCCCGCGAGCTACCTGCTCAGTACCCACTTCAATCGATGGGATGTCATGAAACATCCCCAAACCCACAGAGCCAAACATCAGCTGGTTTACTTTCCCATCTGGCGCCATCAATACGGGAGGATTGTGACCGCAATTCACGTAGTTCAGCACCCGAGTTGAACGGTAATAGACGGCGGCAAACATCGTAATGTACTTCTCTCCCCGTGCATTTTCCATGACCCGTTGATTCAATCGCCGTACGGTACCAAGCAGATCATCTGATTCATATTGAAATATCGCGCGAAGATTTGCTTGGAAATTGGACATCAAAAAAGCCGCAGCCATGCCCTTGCCGCTCACATCGGCCATGCAGAAAACGAGCCGCTCATCGTCCACCGCAATAACATCAAAATAGTCGCCTCCGACCTCCAGGTGTGGCTGATAAAAAGCCGCAATATCAATGTCCACATCCGCCGGCCACTCCGTTGGAACAAGCAAAGTTTGCATATCGGCCGCCAATTCCAATTCCCTTCTGGTCGCCTCTCGATCAACACGCTCTTCCTCCAGGCGCTTGTTCTGCAATGCAACGACCAGAACGTTGGTTAAGGTCTGTATGAAATTCAAATGCTTGACCACCGGACTCAAGCCTCTTCCTTCCGCAGTCTCTCCAGCCAACAAATACGCCAACGGCTCGCCATCATGAGAAACCGGTATGACAACATCAAATTGTTCATCTCCAGCCGTTGAGGTCAACGCAATCCTCCCTTCCTGCTCAAAAAACGAACGTTCCTTCACTTCTGGCACCGTGCCTTCTACCCCGGTTGCAAGCAGACACTTCCAACTACCATCGAAAGCATAAAGCACCAAACGATTGATTCCGAGGTGTTCGGAAAGACTCTCTCGGAACATCTCCAACAATTCAGCTTCTGTAGCACGGGCATTAATTCCACGTGTCACATCCAGCAATGCGCTGAGTTTGTAGTCCTGCAATTCGAGACGTTGCTCGAGACGCTGAATGCTGTGACCCATGGATTTATTTCTTAACGCGTTCCACGTAATCCTTGGTGCGTGTGTCCACCTTGACCACATCGCCCGTATTGATGAACAATGGAACCCTAATTTCCACACCCGTATCTGTCGTAGCGGGTTTCATGGTGTTGGTAGCTGTATCCCCTTTAATCCCAGGCTCTGTATACGTGATTTCTGTTTCTATATGAGTCGGCAAGTCACAGCTGAGGACCCGATCCTCTTCAACATAAAACTGCAACTTGCAAACCAATCCATCTTTTAGGAATTCTGGCGCATTGATCGCCATTCGTTGGACCGGAATCTGCTCGAATGATTCCAAATTCATGAAGTAATACATCTCTCCCTCATTGTAGATGTATTGATATTCGTGAATCTCGATCCGCACCCGTTCGATTCTCACTCCTGAATTAAATGTGTGATCCACCACCTTTCCAGAGGTCAAATTTTTAAGTTTGGTCCTGATAAAAGCCGGGCCCTTTCCAGGCTTCACGTGAAGGAATTCGACGACTTGCCACAATCCATGATTGTGGTTCATAACCAATCCATTTTTGATGTCTGCGGTCGTTGCCATGCGCTTCACATTTTTGCTAAGATACCATCACATTGAAACCTTTAAGCGAAAATCCCAAGCTGTTTGCACCGGCCCCTTCGTTGAAAAAGATCCAGATGAATTTTCGATTCGGTCCAACCGATCCAACCGGTGACCAGCACATTGAAATTCCCAATCCGAACCTAAGGGAATCGAAACATACCAAGACAAGCGGCTCCCAGCCCCACTCATAACAGCGGTTTTCACACCGTGCAAAGACGGTTCTGCGCTATAAGAAATAGCCCCTTCAGGCATAACCCAGCCTGCAACGGCACATTTAAAACGGATGTTCTTCACCTGAACTACTCCCATCCAAGCCAAGGAGTTCCCTGCTTTCCCATCATGCATCTGATCCGGTAGCCTTTCCCATTGCACACGATGATTCACAGTTTCACCATCCCTTTTCCACCTCAATGTCCAACGCTTACGACCATTCACCCAGAGCCCTTGGTCTGATTCTGCCCGGACGCGATAACGAAATTCGAAATGAGACGCAGCTCCAACTTTCACCCGCCCTTTGCATTGGAAATAAACATCCCACTCCTCGTTTCTCCATGCCGGGGCACGAGCCTCCAATCGCCAGCTAAAATGCATCCTTTTAGGTGAGACCTTGTCCCAATTGAAGCCAACAACACCTTCAACACCCGTTCCCGTGACCGGTTCGCCCCAATGAATCTTGGGATGATTCCCCCTCCGACTTTCTATGGTCGCATACCAATCTCGGTGCGGACCAGAAGAATGCAACCAGGCCACCTTCATGGCCCCTCCTTCCCCATGGAACATGATCTCCGATGCCCACCGGGAAGTCCTCCAAGACCCTTCCGCTTGGGAGCCAATCCATCCGTGCCCCTTTTTCAATGAATCGGCATGAACAAACGTTCCCCACTCACCAGAAAATCCTGCATTTCCCCAAAAAAACTTCCGTTTCAACAGTCCGGCATAACGGCACTCACGAGTGGTCATCCATGACGTATCCCGCTTTGCGGCCAACCAAGCTTGTGACCCATAAACTACATCTCCAGCTGAATTTTTTCGCCAAACCCTTCCGGCGCATGATAAACTAGATGAAAATCTCCAAGCCTTCCCCTGGTAGCCCATGGCCCATCCCTTGCGTATGTCACCTTGCGACGAAGTCCAAGCTGGTTGCAACCATTGGGTCACAGGAACAACAGCCGAAGGTTCACCCAAGCCATCATAGGCACTGGCATTCCATGCGGCCAACCCCAACCCCCAACGAAGGACATGATCTCCTACCACATGTTGAGTTCTTCCAGAAGGCCGTTTGAAAACCGCATAACCCGAGCAGTGTTCAATTTTTGACGTTCCCATCATTCGGTCAAGGCGAAGCGCCCAATGCCCTTGTTTTTTGATTCGCCAAGAGTGACTCCATGGGACATCCGTAGAATCCAAGAGCAAATCCATAACGTGCCCCGCTATCCATTCCCCACGGAATCGCACTGGATTGCGATGACTTTCACCCGGAATATCAGAGCAAAGTGCCACCCAAACAGGATGGGTGGCAAGTGCTGAAATCGTTTCCGAACGCAGTCCAACAATGGCTCCTGCTTCCGCTGGAATGACTGGCCACCCTGTATTCTCGATATGATTCCGAATGCATAAGGCTTCATCAGCTGTCCACTCACCCAATTCCACCTTCTCCGTTAACAAACCTTCAAAAGCATCCGATTGACACCATGCGACAATGGGGTTTGAACCAATCATCACTGCCATCGTCACCTTTATGAATTGTTTTTTATCCATTCAAAGCGAGATTTCCAACCGATCCAAGGAGCTGGGCCTAATGACAAAGCCATCTCGCTGTTGGGCATCACCCATGCTACGCTCAAACCGAACCCAAAAGGGTGCGTTTGCACTGTCAACCCGGACTGCAACAACCGGTGAATTGCCGCACGAAACACCCCTTCCCATTGCAAACCTTGTTGCGACCAACGGCATCGAACAGAGCAATATGTTCGGTCGGCCTTATAGTTCCATATCCCTCCAAATTTGAGGCCCGATTGGATTTGGAAGGGATTCAACTGAGGTCGAAAAACCAAATTGAACCAAGCATGATACGTCGATCGATCTTTTTTGAGGGTGAAAGTCAATTGACTCCAGACACTCCAAGCATCCGTCCCTGACTGCTTCCAGACCTCTCGTTGAGCTCCCAAATGCAATCCGAAGGATTCATTCAACCCCAACGGAAGCAAAGCACCAAGGCCCCCTGCGACCTTCGTCCAAGAGGTTACTTGATTCGCAGAAAGCCGCATGCGCATCTGATTAGCAACTGGCCATACCGTTTCAATGGCTTTCGCATTCATGCCATTCCAGGAGTCGAACAACACCCCCGCACCACTCCAATCAGGTCTCCCCAAAGGGTCAAAAGCTGGCAACTGAGCTTCCAACGGACATGCAATCCAGACCAACACCAGCTTCAAAATAGCTGCCCACCTTATCGCCTCTATCATCCTTCTTTTATTCTCAAAAAGCAACCCAACAGCCGCGTTCGGCCGTCGGGTTGCTTCATATAGGATCTTATGCCTGTTTATTGACCCAGAGCAAAGCAATGACATGAAAGCACCGCAAAGTCAGAGAGTTGACCCGTGTAGAAGGACAATTCATAACTGAATGAGCCCAGTCCCGAAGATTTTTAACGTGGATTTCGCAAGTGAGTGGGAGGGGATTCCCATTTCAGCCCATCAATCCATGGCGAATATTCTGAAGAACCCACAGCAGTCCATGCCCCGGTTGGAGCATCCAGCAGAGTGATGGTGGAAACCTGGCCCTCATCTAGAACAATTCGCAAGCGGCTGCATTCCGCGCGGTTGAACTCTTCGCATGCTTGTTCAGTCTCGTTTTCATCGAAGTAAACCAATTCCGCATTGCCCGAAACCAGCAAGTTTTTTAATTGCCCATCCCCAAATTGCCCTACAAAATCCCTTCCTGCGATTTGCTGATAACACGAATCCCCTACAGGATTCAACAAACCCGCGTGCCCCCAGGCATGAAGAGAGCTTGCCCTGCCGTCCTTCATCATCATCGTCATCGAATCTGAACGGAGGTATTGTCCTTCCAACCACATCTGCGGAGCTTGAATAAATTCCATGACACTATCCGCTTCGTTCCAAATCAACGTGTCACAATAGACCGCTGCCGATCCTTGCTCCATCCAAACCAAAGGCCAAGCGCGCATCGATTGAGCCGCTAACGCTAAAGTGTCTGCTTCGAGCCACAGGGTATCCGATGCACTTACATCTCGATATTGTGCTCGATAATCGTCTGACCCGATCATCCAAGACTCTTCATCTCCAACTCCATCTGTCATCAAAAATTGGATCGCGTGGGCGCCGCTCAAGGTCCACTTCGCCAAGGTATCCGAGAGGGAAACATGCCCCCATGCCTCACGAGGAGATAAAGAGTCCGGAGGCAAGACCAGGCTGTCTGCTTCCAACCAGGTATCTTTTTGTCTCACCCGTGCCAGAGATGCGTTGGGCATGCCCGCAAACCATCCGGATGCTGTGGGGTTATCAAAGACGCCCTTCGTGCAATACAATTCCAGCGAACCATCCGTACTCCATAATCTTGAGGGACCATGAAAAACCAGTCCTCCTGTCGAGTGCAAAAGATGAATCGAGTCCGAAACAATGGTTTGAGAATCGCTCTCGATTGAAACGTTTCCTCCGAGCATCATGACCGAGGTCTTCAAATCAAATCCACCATGGTCAAATCGAACTCGTGTGTTTTCATCAATCAATTTACCGCCTTTGTCCAAAATCACCCTCTTTTGATCCATTAGGTAACGCATCAAAGGAGCTTTTGCGTTTCCCATATCACCCTTCATCACCACCGAATCATTCTCAGTGGAACGCGCTACCACTTGTTGGTTCTTGGGATTCATCTCCATGAATTCCGCTTCCATGGTGTTCATACCATCACGCATCAGGACATGCCCCATGGTCGTAAACCGACCGTCATTATACCTCCAAGCGCTGTCACAATTCAGAAAAACGTCCTCATACTGCAATTCTACCCCCCCAACCAAGCGCTGAACCTCTGGCTGAACCATATCCTTTAAAATGGCCTCTGCTTTCAAGATCTTTATCCGTCCAGGTCCCGACGCAACTGTATCTGAGCCCAATTCGATGGCCTGCACTGCACAAGGGGAAAAGGCCCAAAATGCACAGATTAGCGCTATACAAAAGCCCCGATTTGCTGATTCCTTGAATTTCATCCGTCCGCAAGTTCTGTCGAAATCCTTGTATTCCTACCTTTGCACTCCTTTCCAGGAATGCGGGTGTGGTGAAATTGGTAGACACGCTAGATTTAGGATCTAGTGCCGCAAGGTGTGTGGGTTCGAGTCCCTCCACCCGCACCACCTGGAACGGGCACAAAAAAAACCAAGCAATCGCATTGGATTTCCTTCATGTGAAATCCGGAGTTTGACCAACTTCTTTACCAATATGCAAATCAATCGGAACAACATCGATGACTTAACAGCTACGCTAACTGTTACAGTCGAACCGTCTGACTACGAAAGCCGCGTTGACAAGATTCTCAACGACTATCGAAAGCAAGCGCAAATTCCTGGATTTCGCAAAGGGAAAGTCCCAATGTCCCTGATTCGCAAGCAATACGCAACACCCATCCTTGCGGATGAGATGAATAAAATTCTTTCGGAGCACCTGGGGCAATACATCCAAGAACAAAAACTGGAACTCTTGGGGAACCCCATCCCTCAAACGGATACCGAATCTTCTGGTAATTGGGACAAGCCTGACTCGTTCACTTTTGCCTATGAAATTGGATTGGCTCCTGCCATTGACTTGACATTTGGTCGCAGTGCGAAGTTTATCCGTCATATGATCAAGGTCGACAGAAAGGCCATTGAAGCCGGTGTCAAAGACCACCAACGTCGCCATGGATCCATCAGCGAGCCTGAAATGGCTACCAATACCGATTTGTTGATGGGGAGTTTTATGGAGTTAGGTGATGACAATCATCCTCTTGAGGAAGGCATCGAAAGCGAATCCAATATTGCCCTGGAGCATCTGGGAGACCGGAGAACGAGAAAGAGGCTGATCGGCGCCAAAGTGGGTGACACCTTCGTCGTGGACCCACACAAAGTATCGCAAAGCCATGACGATTTGGAGAAAATGTTGGGGATTACGCACGAACAAGTGCACCAGCTCAAGAGCATGTTCCAATTCGAAGTGAAAGAGATTAAACGCCTTGCGCCGCACGAAAACAACCAAGAGTTGTGGGACAAAGTCCTCGGAAAGGAGGTGGTGAGTGATGAAAAGTCCTTCCGAGCTAAAATTGCGGAAGAGCTGGAATCGCAATTTGACCGTGATGCTGAGTATGTCTTTCGCCGTCGCTTCATTGTCGACCTCATTGAACACATGAAAATCCAGATGCCCGATGCGTTTCTCAAGCGCTGGATTCAGAAGACGAATGAAAAACCCATCTCGGACGAGCAATTGGAAAAGGAATACCCTGACTATGCGGGCTCCATGCGGTGGCAGCTATTGCAACAGGCCATCATGAAGGCGGCCGACATGCGTGTTTCTAATGAGGAATTGGAAGAGGAATCGAAGCGAGTCATCGGGGCACAATACGCTCAATACGGCATGCCTTTGGAAGGTGAAATGCTCGATAATTTCTCTAAAAATGCCCTGGCAAATGAAGAGGAACGCCGCCGCATTGCCGACCTCATCATTGAGCGCAAAGTGGTAGACGATTTGAAGGAGCGGGTGACCATTAAAGCCAAGTCAGTCAGTTACGAAGATTTCGCCAAATTGGCGGCCGAGGTTCGCTAAGGTTAAGGGCTGCCTTAACCCATTGTGAAACGTTCGTGTACAAAATCCAAAAGACTTTGGATAAAGTGCCCGCGTCGGGAGGCTTTTGCGGTGTAATTTTGGGCCATGACAGATCGCAATGAATTCCTGAAGTACGCGGTGAAAGACCGTGGACTCAGCAGCCAAACCGTAAGAGATTATATTTCATTCGCACACGGTGCGGACAACATGACTCGTACAGTCATTGAAGAGCGCTCCATGCCGTTCCGCGAAGTAGATGTGTTCTCTCGTCTGATGGCAGACCGCATCATTTTTCTAGGAACAGCTATTGATGATTACATCGCGAACATCATCCAAGCCCAGTTGCTTTTCTTAGAATCAACTGATCCAACCAAAGACATTCAGATCTACATCAACTCGCCCGGCGGTTCAGTCTATGCTGGTTTAGGGATCTACGACACAATGCAATACATCCGTCCGGATGTGGCCACCATCTGCACTGGGATGGCTGCTTCCATGGGGGCCGTACTCCTATGTTCAGGAGCCCCTGGAAAGCGAACCGGTTTGAAGCACAGCCGAGTGATGATCCACCAACCTTTAGGAGGCGCCAGTGGACAAGCGTCCGACATTGAAATCACCGCGCGTGAAATTCAAAAGTTGAAGAAGGAGCTGTACGCCATCCTTGCGGAGCATTCTGGCCAGACCCCGAAAAAGGTATGGGCTGACTCTGACCGTGATTACTGGATGATTGCAAAAGAAGCAAAAGACTACGGCATGATTGATGAAGTGTTGGAACGGAAGTGATTTCATTTGAGACCTCTTTTTCACTGAAACCATGAGCGACAAAGCCATTCAATGCTCTTTTTGCGGGCGAAGCAAAGATGATGTGACCGTTCTGATTGCCGGGGTAACTGGACACATCTGTGATCACTGTATTGAGCAAGCTGAGAGCATTATCCGAGAAGAAAGGGTGCATGACACGGGGAGCGTTTCAATTGATTTGAAAATGCCTGGTGAAATCAAAGCCCATCTCGATGACTACATTATCGGTCAAGAAACTGCTAAGAAGACCATCAGTGTTGCAGTCTACAACCACTATAAGCGCCTGCTGAATCCCGCGAAAGTAGATGAAGTGGAAATTGACAAATCCAATGTCATTATGCTCGGAGAGACGGGGACAGGGAAAACCTTGATTGCGCGATCCATTGCCCGCATGTTGGATGTTCCTTTTTGCATTGCAGATGCCACTGTGCTTACAGAAGCGGGATATGTTGGTGAAGATGTTGAGAGTGTTTTATCCCGTTTGTTGCAAAGCGCAGACTTTGATGTTGAAAGCACTGAGCGTGGAATCGTCTTCATTGATGAAATCGATAAAATTGCTCGGAAAAGTGACAACCCCTCCATTACACGCGATGTCAGTGGCGAAGGAGTGCAGCAAGCGCTGCTCAAATTGCTAGAAGGAGCTGAAGTCAGCGTCCCACCTCAAGGAGGGCGGAAGCATCCAGAGCAGAAATTGATTACGATTAATACCAAAAATATCCTATTCATATGTGGAGGGGCGTTTGCGGGAATCGAGCAAATCATTGAACGGAGGATTAAGCGGTCGACCATCGGATACCAGCAAGAGGGAGTCAGCTTGAAAGACGGAGAAGCCCTTCAGTACGTTGCTCCAATCGACTTGCGAACTTTCGGCTTGATTCCTGAGTTGATTGGACGATTCCCCGTCCTCACCCACCTGAAGGCGTTGAATGCATCTGCGTTGAGGCGGATATTGATCGAGCCAAAAAATGCCTTGTGCAAGCAATACATCCGCTTGTTTGAAATGGATGGCATTGAATTGAAATTCGAAGCTTCAGGTCTGGATTACATGGTCGAAAAAGCGGTGGAATTCAAATTAGGTGCTCGCGGACTGCGCAGTATCATGGAGGCCATTTTGAACGACGCCATGTTTGAGTTGCC
>JAPKCA010000023.1 GCA_028823145.1 Flavobacteriales bacterium | reverse complement strand
AATGGAACGTAGATTTTGCCTGTTGGTGCAGCTCCAAATACCTGAATTCAGGCCCCGGCGCAGTCGGCGGTGCGTTTATTCACGAGCGGCATGTAGGCCGAGAAGATATTCCGAGGTTCGAAGGATGGTGGGGTCACGATGCCAAAACCCGATTCTTGATGGAGTCACATTTCGAAAGCATGGGAACGGCGGAGGCCTGGCAAATGTCAAACGCGCCTGTTTTCAATATGGCCATCCATGCCACCGCATTGGATCAATTCTTGTCTGCTAAAGCTCCCAACCTCCGTGAGCGTGGCGACCGTTTGACCGCTTACCTCGAACAAGCGATCCAAGACGTCGCGAAACAGAACAACGTAGACTTAGAAATTATCACCCCATCAGATCCGAATCGCAGAGGAAGTCAACTTTCCGTGGTAGCCCATGGATTTGGAAAAAAGCTGTTTGATGTGCTGACAAAAAGAGGTGTTGTTGCCGATTGGCGTGAACCCAATGCCATCCGTATGGCCCCTGTTCCACTGTACAATTCCTTTGAAGATATTTCTCGATTTCATAAAATCTTCTTAGAAGCAACTTCCAATTGACCAACGTGAACATAAACTTCCGAAATTAGCGCCATGTCACAATCATCCCGCTTCGCCGTATTCGGCATTGGCCGTTATGGGACGCAAATAGCCTTGGCCTTGTCAGCCAAAGGAGCCGAAGTCTTCACTTTTGACGTCAGTCCGGTTCGGTCAGAAAGCATCAAAGACGATGTTGCTCTCGCCGTGACATTGGACTCCACTGACATCAAAGCCTTGGACACACAGCGTGTTCAAGACATGGATGCCGCCATTGTTGCCATCGGTGAAAATTTTGAAGCAACCGTTTTGACTGCATTGAACTTGTTGGACTTAGGGGTGCCTCGGGTAATTGTTCGTTCGAATGGTGAGCACCAGCGGCGAATCTTATCGAGTTTGGGCGTTGAAGAAATTCTGACCCCAGAAAGCGAGGTCGCCAGCGTCATCTCCGAACGCCTCATTCATCCAAACATTGGAGGTTTCCTAGAACTTCCTGACAACTATGAAATTGCGGAAATTCGTGCACCGAAAAACTGCATTGGCCGCAGTTTGGGTAGCATTGATTTGACCAACCGGTATGAGCTGCGTTTAATCACGATTCGCCGGCTTTTCGAATCCAAAGATGACGGTCAGATGGGAGCGGAACACATCATCGGAGTGCCCAAGCCTGAAATGGAAATTCTGGTAACAGACACCTTGGTTGTTTTTGGCACACTGACAGCCGTCAAGCGCTTTTTAGAGGTCAACTCCTGAGTTGAACTACCGCAAAATGCGGATCGACCCATGTTCTTCAAACCACGTACTTAACGTACCACTCGGGTCTGTATAGTAACGGTACTTCGCTTTCCATAAGAACAGGTCGTCTTGGACGTAATGCGATTGCCCGGGTCCTTGCCCATGCCAATAATCACCGATCGAATCGGCTTCCCACACCAATCCGCCCCACCGGTTGTACAACTTGAATTCCAACTGAACCAAGTTCCGGCCCTCAATTTTCAACACCTCGTTCAACCCGTCTCCATCGGGCGTGAACGCAGAGGGGATAAAAAGCAACGGAATCGAACAGAAATCCGTCACGTTGGTCCATTTTTCCGTTTCACAACCAATGTCATTGGTCACGATCACACCATAAGCACCCGGCCCATCCACTGAAATCACATGACTGGTTTGCCCATCCCACCATTGATAACCTGCAAATCCAGCTGGAACGCCCAGCACGTATTCCGCCGTTGGGAAATCCTCAAAGCACATCGTTGTGTCCTCCGGGAAATCAAACTCTGGACTCTGCAAGGCCTCTACCACCACGGATGCCGCAGAGGTACATCCTCCTGCATCAGCAACCAAAACCTGGTAGGTTCCTGACGTATTGAACGAGGGATCCGCAACGGTTTCTCCTGAGCTCCAATTGAATGAAAATGGCCCGGTCGTCAGATTCAAAGGGGTCGCGTCCAGAACCACCCCCGCCGAAGCACAAACGGTGGTTGAATCTGGTAAATCCAATAAGGGCCCTTGAGAAAACAAAACATCCACAACATCGGAGTGAACACAGCCCTCTGGTGATGTTGCCGTTAAACCATATGATCCAGAATTGGAGACTTCCAATACTGGCAATGACTCCCCGGTCACCGACCAATCAAAGGTGAAATTCACGGGCAAACCGGGATCAATGACCACAACATCTCCCTCACAAGCCACGACATCAGCACCCAACGACATATCAGGGAAAATCGAAATAACATCGATGACATCAGAAGCATAACACCCATCCCCCCCCAAGCCAGCGATGGTCGCTGTCACAGTGTAAGTCTGGGAAATCTCGTCTAGCACCTGTGGATTTTGCAAAGTGGGATTGTTCAGCCCAATTGCAGGCTCCCATAGCCAAGTAACCGGATTACTTGTTGAGGCATTGGCTGACAATCCCGCACCAATGGTCGAACAAAGGGCCATGTCAGAACCAGCATCAACCGAGAATTCAGCGTACACCACAATGGTGATGTCATCCACAAAGACGTCACCCGAAGGTGAAGTCATCACGGCCGAATAAACCGTTGTGGTATTCGGTGTGATTTCAACAGATTGCGCATTGGGATCGCTCACTTCACCCGCTGGGCTCCACTCGAAGGTCCAGTCATCAACATTCGTGGATGGATCATAGGCCAATACGTTGCAATAAAGTGAAATCGCGTCCGCCTGCCCAGCACAGAAATAATTCTGCGACGTCGCGATGTACGGATCCGCGAAAAGAGCGGTCCTGGCCGAAGACTCCGAAAACAGCCCGGCAACACAAACCAACCCGGCGCAAAGCAGCCAGGCGAAGCGCGAAAATATCGTTGTGGAAGACTTCATGCAGTACATAAGATATGTAAATAACAGCATTTATGGCTCAATATCCCCAAAATCCCATATCCATTCCACTTCCCAATTCGATCGAACATCAATTCCTTTGGGGAGATAAAAATAAGATTCTGGTCGTTGGAGTAGAAGTGGATCAACCGCCTGCCAGAGGGAGTCAGCATTTTCATCCCACTCAAATGAGACATCATAGTTGCCTGGTTCGAGCAACGGCCAATGCAAGGTCGTATCTCCAAAACAATAGACCCGGCGAGCTTCTGACAGATTTTTTTTTGATGTACAAGACAACCAGCCTTGGCCTGGCAACGACCGCAAAGCCACTTGCAGTCCACCGAAATGGTCCGTTGGCCAAGTCGTCCACTTCCATTCCAAGGTGTCGGACATAAACCAACCTTCTCGGCTTTTGATCGCTCCGGGAAGAGCGACCAAACGGTATGATTTTCCCGCCTGTTCCGTTGTACGGATTTCTAAAGAACGAGCACTCATGCCGACCGAATTCAGAGAAAAATCCTCTAGACCCAGAGAAATATCTATCGTGTCCTCGCTCAAAAACCAACGGGTCGAATCAACCTCCAACAATGCCCGATCGAACGTCAACCTTCGAGAGCGTTTGGATGAGGTTTTGGATGGCCACAACGGTCGAACCGTCAGGACAGGGCTCACACGTTTCCTGTGCATTCGAACATCCAACGTGTCGGCATCTCCTTCCCAACTCCAAATCACCTGCAAGCTGTCCCAATAGGAGACCCCATCCGCCCAGATGAAGACACTGTCCTGCTGTCTTTCCCATGCCATCGATTCAACCGCAGGGTGAATATTCCAGTTTTCCTGCAATTCGGAATCCTCCAATGATGCGAAAATCCGAATCATTCCGGTCGAATCGGTTTGAGCACTGCCGATGTATGGCTTAACCGGCAACGGGTCGGTTGCTGCCAACAACCAATTCTCCGATAGCAAATCACCCGATGCTATTTCATTTGGGCCCCACGCCACTCGTTCTCCTGGGTTCCATTGGTAATCACGGTTCAGATCATCCACTGCTATAGCTTTAAAAGATCCTGGAGCCAAGTATGCCGCCTCAAATTGGCCCTCTGCATTCGTCGAAGCCACGGCGTCGGGTCGTTGACCTGCCCATATGGAATCCCAGGGCATCGGATTGCGGAAAAACAACACCCGCATGCCCTCAGCACCATCACCTGAAAGATGCTCCAGGATGCTTCCGCCAATCCGCAGCGTATCTAGTTGCTCCCCCGTGGAGAACGCAAAAAATAAGTTTTCCGCCGGATTGGACTCATGCAAATCCACAATCCCATCCCCGAACGCCACGACGTAGGTAGTTTCATCGGCGAAGCCATCAGGGTCAAACTCCACCAACACCTGTTTTCCCTTTGTTCTAAAAACAGGTGGTTGATCAATAGGTGGAGAAATTAGCACTTGCTGGGAAGCATTGCGAAGCAATACAAATTCATCAAAACTGAGTCTCAAAACCTCCGGTCGGGTTTTAACCGAACCATTGGAGGGGACCGTGCTGAGCAATTGGGGTGCATCTTCATCGACTGCCCCTCCCGCGGGGGATGAAACCTGCGCACACCCTGACAACAATAGAACCATCCAGGGTATCGACCAAAGGCTCAATTGAAAATGCCTCTTTTTGATGATCATTCCCATGACATCCAAGCATTTTGAATGGCTTCCAACAACGGCTTGAATCCCTCCACATCCACATGAGAAAAATTCGCAGGGACGATAGAATCGATGTCTAAAACAGCCACCACGCGCTGTTCCACCACCAAAGGCAAGACCAACTCCGATACCGTCAAGGCACTGCATGCGACGTGGCCAGGGAAAGCTTCGATATCGTCCACAATCACAGGCTGCATTGAATCCCACGCAGAGGCACAAACGCCCATTCCATGAAATAACCTCGTGCAAGCCACCGGGCCTTGGAACGGGCCCAAAACCAGTTCATCTCGCTTTTCATCAACCAAATAGAACCCCACCCAATGCCAGGGAAACGCCATAGATATTCCTGAAGCCACGTTGGCCAAATTGGCCATGCGATTGGGTTCGCCGTCAATCAACGCGCACCATTGGCGTACCATTGATGAGTAGGTAGCGGAGCGATCCTGGGAATCCGGAATATGCAAGGCTTTGGACATCTGTGCAAAGATACCCCAGGTACCCATTGGATTAAGCCAAAGCCAAGGCCATCGCGCCAACCACCTTCCCGCCCCCTCTCTCAATGGCCTCCTTGCACATTTGAATGGTCGCACCAGTTGTGATGACGTCGTCCACCAAAATCACTTGAACTGAATTAAACGATGCTGACGGATTGGCGGTATAGGTGTCTTGCAGTTGCGTCCAGCGATCGGCTCGGCCCATCCCTGTCAATGAAGGGGCGT
The DNA here is from genome assembly GCA_028823145.1 of Flavobacteriales bacterium. Lineage (GTDB taxonomy): Bacteria > Bacteroidota > Bacteroidia > Flavobacteriales_D > Sanyastnellaceae > UA16. The sequence continues at coordinate 20,240 of JAPKCA010000023.1, read as the reverse complement.
GATGACTTCGGATCAGTGCATTCTTCCAAACTGGCACCTTCCACTGCCGCGCGATCCCCTCAGCGATAAGCTCCGCTTGGTTGTATCCTCTCTTCAGTTTTTTCTTCCAATGCAAGGGAACAGGAACCAATACCACATTGTTCAGATTCCCGTGTGGAGGCTCTGAAAACTCCGCCAACCAAGCTCCCCAGTTCCTAGCTTGACGAATTGCTCCACGGTATTTGATGGCCCGAACCTCTTGTTCCAAAAAGGAGGATTCTCTTAGACGAAATCCCACATGACCCCATCGCAAGCAAAGCCGTTCTAGCAAAAGTTGTCCGCCAATCGAGCCCCTCAAGTCAGGCCATTTACAGACGCACAAAGAACATACAGGAACATGGAACTGGTCGTCCACCATCCACATTTCACACAGCACACAATGGCGCGGGAATACGATATCAATCAAAGCATACAACACCTTCATACACCTTAAAAAAAGAGGAATAATCCCCCCATTTATTTCCACCTTCACACAAGACCAAGCTAAGTTTGTGCTCGTCATGAAATTTGGAAAACTCCCCTCCGTCGACCACCTCGACCCCGATTTTTTCACGCTTCCTCTAGTCGATGAACGTTTCCCTTGGGAATCCAATAAACGCGATACGTGTGAGGTACGGGCGGGCGGAACGATGTGGACAATCAAATCCTGGAGGGGGTCCGTTTACCCACAAAAGGCTCCACAACGGTTGTGGCCTGAACTGTATGGACAACAGTTCGCCGCTATTGAATTCAACGCCACTCATTACCGTATTTATCCTCCTGAAAAAATGGCAGCATGGGCCAAGGACATGCCTCAAGATTTTCGGTTTTGCGCCAAGTTTCCCCAGCTAATCAGTCATTACAGAAGGTTCAATAACTGTGAAGGGCCCACCGATGATTTCATTGATGGCATCCTGGCTTTGGGTCACCACGCCGGTGTTAGCTTCATCCAATTGCCCCCGCATTATGCCCCAAAACACGCGATGGCATTGGCTTCATACCTTCAGAAATGGCCCCGTGAATTGCCCTTGGCTATTGAATTTCGACATGCCGATTGGTTCTCTGAAACCCCTGAAGCTATGGCCATGTGGGAAATGCTTAGCGACTTGGGGATCGGAGCGGTTATTAGTGATACCGCTGGAAGAAGGGATGTGCTCCACATGCGCATCACAGCTCCCCATGTCTTGGTGCGCTTTGGAGGTTATGCAGGGCATGTTTCCGATCGGATGCGCCTAGAAGCATGGGCCCATTGGATCAACCACCACAAAGACCGTGGATTAAAATCATTTGATTTGCTGGTGCATCAACCAGACAGCATTCACACGCCTCAAACCTGCATTGAGTTTGCTCAATTGGTCAAAGAAATCACCGGAATTTCATGCCGTGGACCACAACTTCAATTGGGAAATATCTCGTTATCCGAAGGAGCTTAACCCCCGTGGCACTTCTTGAATTTCTTGCCTGAACCACAAGGACAAGGCTCGTTGGGCAGTACTTTTTTCTCCGTTCGAATGGGCTCCATCTTCGGCGGAGGAAGAGGCATGGACCCAGGTCGAGTGCCGGAGGCCTGACGAGCATGCGCCAACGCTTGCTGTTGCATGTTTTGCACCCCTTCTTTGGAAATATTGACCTTTCCGGATGCAGATGGTCGTGCCGCCGGAGCTTGTTTCACCGGTTGTTGTCCTGGCCCTGTAGGAATGGTACACTTCAAAAGGAAGGCTGCAACTTCCGCATTCATCCGCTGCACCATGCCCTTGAACAACTCATACGACTCAAACTTGTAGATCAAGAGTGGGTCTTTTTGCTCAAAACGTGCCAACTGGACGTTTGAGCGGAGGTCGTCCATGTTGCGCAAATGCTCCTTCCAGTACTGGTCGATAATGGCCAAAACAATCGCTTTTTCCAACCCTTCCATCACGCTTACACCTTCGGTCGCTACACTTTGTTCGATATCAGAAGAGACCTGAATCGTCTTGCGGCCGTCCGTGAAAGGGACAAGAATTTGCTTGAAATCATTGGCCTTATCCTCGTAAACCCGCTGGATAACTGGATGCGCCCGTTCCGCCAAATCCTTGAGCTTCGCACGGTAGAGCTTTTCCGCTTGCTGATAAGCTAAAAATGCAATGTCCTCCGGGTTGCCTGTTCCAAATTCTGATTCCGAAAATGGAGGTTCGATCCCAAAGTCTCGCAACAAAGCAAGTCGGAATCCTTCGAATTCCTTTTCTGGTTGGTAAGCCATCACGGCAGACTCCACCAATTCAAAAAACATGTTGGCGATATCGGTGCGTATGCGATCCCCGTGCAAAGCATGGCGGCGGCGCTTGTAAATGACCTCTCGTTGGGCATTCATAACGTCGTCGTACTCCAATAGCCGCTTTCGCACACCAAAATTGTTCTCCTCTACTTTCTTCTGAGCTCTCTCAATGGACTTGGTAATCATGGAGTGCTGAATCACATCTCCATCCTGGTGACCCATGCGGTCCATCATTTTGGAAACCCGATCCGAGGAAAAGAGCCGCATCAAATCGTCTTCCAACGAAACATAGAATTGTGACGAACCCGGATCACCTTGACGTCCCGCTCGACCACGCAATTGGCGGTCCACTCGTCGGCTATCATGCCGTTCTGTTCCGATAATCGCCAACCCTCCTGAGGCTTTGGTTTCGTCAGAAAGTTTGATGTCCGTTCCCCTTCCGGCCATGTTGGTCGCAATGGTCACCGTTCCAGGTTGTCCAGCGGCAGTTACGATTTCCGCCTCGCGCTGGTGCAACTTCGCATTCAATACCTGGTGTTTAATCTGCCGGATATCAAGCATGCGAGAAAGCAGCTCACTGACCTCTACTGTGGTTGTTCCCACCAAGATTGGTCGTCCCGCATCGCGCAATTTCACCACATCATCAATGATGGCATTGTATTTTTCGCGCTTGGTTTTATAAACCATGTCGTCGCGGTCATTCCGCGTAATGGGCCGGTTGGTCGGAATCACCATCACATCCAATTCATAGATATCCCAAAGCTCTCCCGCTTCCGTTTCCGCGGTTCCTGTCATGCCCGCAAGCTTATGGTACATGCGAAAATAATTCTGCAAAGTAACCGTGGCGTAGGTTTGGGTTGCAGCCTCCACTTTCACGCTTTCCTTCGCCTCAATCGCTTGGTGCAAACCATCTGAATACCGCCGGCCATCCATGATCCGACCGGTTTGCTCATCGACAATTTTGACCTTGTTTTCCATGAGGACGTAATCCACATCCTTCTCAAACAAAGTGTATGCTTTGAGCAACTGATTCATGGTATGCACTCGGGCACTCTTGACTCCATAATCACTCATCAGTTGATTTTTCTTTTCCAACTTCACTTCATCATCCTCTGGCCCATCATCGATGCTCACCAATTCAGTCGCCAAATCAGGCATCGTGAAGAAATTGTCATCTTCCATGTTGGCCGTCAAAAACTCAATTCCTTTCTCACTCAGCTCCACCTGGTTTTGCTTTTCGTCAATCACGAAATACAATTCAGCATCGGCATTCGGCATTTCCCGCTTGTTGTCCTGTAGGTAAAAACCTTCCGTCTTGAGCATTTGCTGCTTCATGCCTTCACCGCTCATAAACTTGATCAGGGGTTTGGACTTGGGCAACGCACGGAAGGCACGAAACAAGGCCAGTCCTCCCTCTGCTGTTTCATCCTTGCTCGCCCCCTCTTTCCCCAAAAGGCGCTTGGCATCGGCGAGAAAACCCTGTGCCGCACGCTGCTGAACCGTCACCAATTGGACCACCTTCGGCTTCAACTCTTCAAATTCTTGTTGATCTCCCTTGGGCGTGGGGCCACTGACAATCAGCGGTGTCCTCGCCTCATCGATGAGCACCGAGTCCACCTCGTCCACAATGGCATAATGATGCTTGCGTTGAACCAATTGGTCTGGACGCTGAGCCATATTGTCCCGGAGGTAGTCGAAACCAAATTCATTGTTCGTGCCGTACGTGACATCTGCTCTGTACGCTTCGCGTCTCGCTTCGCTATTGGGTTGGTGCTTATCAATGCAATCCACGCTCATCTGGTGGAATTCCAAGATCGGTGCCATCCATTCGGAATCTCGTCGTGCCAAATAATCGTTTACGGTAACCAGATGCACTCCCCGTCCTGCCAACGCGTTCAAGAAAATGGGCAACGTAGCAACCAACGTCTTTCCTTCTCCAGTTTGCATTTCAGCTGCTTTGCCACGATGCAAAGCTGTTCCACCCACCAACTGAACATCGTAATGAATCATGTTCCATTCGACTTCCGATCCTGCAGCTAGCCATTTGTTGTGCCAGATGGCTTCGTCCCCAACAATTTCTACACCTCCTCTTTTTGCAGCGATATCCCGATCCCAATCCGTCGCGATCACCCGAAGACGTTTGTTTTCAGAAAGCCTGCGAGCCGTTTCTTTCACGACAGCAAAGGCTTGGGGCATGATTTCTTCCAAAACAACCTCAATCATCTCATCGGAGTGCTTTTGCAAAGCATCCAACTGTTCATACACCGCCTCCTTCGCCTCTAAGTCTGCTTCACTCATCGCCGACGCTTTTTCTCGCAGCGATTTTGCTTCCTCCTCATCCTCCGACAAGTGGGTTGCAATTCGTTGCTTGAGCTCTGCCGTTTGCATTCGCAATTCCTGGTCGGTCAAGTTCAAAATACCCTTTTCAGCAGCATGCACCGCTTCGACGACAGGACGGATATCTTTCATATCCCCTTCGGCCTTATCTCCGATCATTTTCTTCAAAAGCTTCTTCAGCATGGTGCAAAAGTACGGACTCAATCGGGTCTCACCACCTTGAATTTCATCATCGATTTACATGTATCGCAGCCCCGCCGGGGAATGCCATTTTTCAAAGGCCATGGCCATACAAAATCGTGCCAAAAAAGCACTCCCGAAAGACATTTTTTTTTCACCAACGGACTAAAAATTGACCCTAACTCCTTACACATCATCTGTTTAAGCCTTACCTCAATTGTGGTGTGTTAACAACTCTCTCGCATTGTGAATTATTTGGTTTGGCGTTGACCCTTCTCTTCGGTTTTCTTTGGGGAACAGTTGGTCGCCTTCTCCACTCAGGAAATTCCGGCCCATCTTAAACGAACTTGAACCTGGCTTCTGACTAGAGAGGCGAAAATCATGTTCCTTGCAACTCAGGGAGCTAATCTTCGACCCCCTATAAAGTTCCCACACTCGGTTCTTGAATTGGGCAACTGAGCACTGCGGCACTCCCTTACGGGATTGCAACGGTCTGAAACGATCATTTTTTGATTCACCGCCATTGTGGCGATTTTTTTTTAAGGCCGTCATGAGCGAACTATCTACTACTTCTACTGTCCAAACGTCCATCGAAGAGGTGCTGCCCCAAAACACCGTTGTTTCCGAACCTATTTTAGAGGACAACCCCAACCGTTTCGTGCTTTTCCCTATCAAGCATGATGATATCTGGAGTTATTATAAAAAATCTGAGGCTAGCTTTTGGACTGCTGAAGAAATCGACTTGGCAGCAGACATTGTAGACTGGAATGACAAACTCAATGATGATGAGCGGTATTTCATCAAGCACATCTTGGCCTTTTTCGCTGCGTCTGATGGGATCGTCAATGAAAACTTAGCCGAAAATTTCCTTTCAGAGGTACAATACACCGAGGCCAAATTCTTCTATGGTTTTCAGATCATGGTCGAAAACATCCATTCTGAAACCTACTCATTGCTCATCGACACCTACATCAAAGACGATGCAGAAAAGGACTTGCTTTTCAATGCCATCGAGACCATGGACTGCGTGAAGAAAAAAGCTGAATGGGCTCTCGACTGGATTGACAACGGTTCGTTCGCTGAACGCATCGTGGCCTTTGCTGCCGTCGAAGGCATCTTCTTCAGCGGAAGTTTTTGCTCCATCTTCTGGCTTAAGAAGCGTGGTTTGATGCCAGGACTCAGCTTCTCCAATGAATTGATTTCTCGTGATGAAGGGTTGCATTGTGACTTTGCTTGTCTCCTGTACAATGATCACATTGTAAACAAGCTTCCCGTCAAGACATTGCGCAAAATCATCCTCGATGCTGTAGAAATAGAAAAGGAATTTATTTGTGAATCATTGCCCGTACGTCTCATCGGCATGAACTCCGATTTGATGTCACAGTACATTGAATTCGTTGCGGACCGCCTTTTGGTCGAACTCGGAACCGAGAAAGAATACGAAGTCACCAATCCATTTGATTTCATGGATATGATTTCCCTTCAAGGAAAAACAAATTTCTTTGAGAAGCGTGTTGGTGAATACCAAAAAGCTGGCGTTCTCAACAATTCTAGTGAAGGCAATAAATCCTTCAGTCTCGACACCGATTTTTAAGTCGATTTTCAGTCACTTCCATCTACACATAACAATACTACCCCTTCCAGCCCTATGTATGTCATAAAGAGAGACGGCCGAAAAGAACTTGTTCAGTTCGATAAAATCACAGCTCGAGTTAAGAAGCTGTGTTATGAACTCCACACTTCCGTGGATCCTTTGAGAGTTGCGATGCGTGTTATTGAAGGCGTCTACGACGGAGTAACCACTACAGAGCTTGACAATCTCGCCGCTGAAGTTGCGGCAACAAACGCTGTTACACATCCGGATTACGCGAGTTTGGCAAGCCGGATTGCTGTTTCCAACTTGCATAAATCCACGAAGAAGTCCTTCACGGATACCATGGAGGATTTGTACAATTACGTGGATCCGATCACCGGTGAAACCGCTTCTTTACTCGCTACCGATGTGATGGAAATCATCCGCGAAAATTCCGAATTTTTGGATTCCCACATCATTTATGATCGCGATTTCAATTATGATTACTTCGGGTTTAAGACTTTGGAGCGTAGTTACTTACTGAAAATCAATGGCGAAATCGCTGAGCGCCCTCAACACATGCTGATGCGCGTGTCCATCGGCATCCACAAAGACGATTTGCAAGCAGCGGTGAACACCTACAACCTGATGAGTGAAGGATGGTTTACACATGCCACTCCTACCCTTTTCAACTCAGGCACACCCAAGCCACAGATGTCCAGTTGTTTCCTTTTGACTATGAAGGAAGACAGCATCACTGGCATCTACGACACTCTGCAGCAATGCGCCAAGATTTCGCAGAATGCGGGTGGCATCGGATTGTCTATTCATGATATCCGAGCTACTGGGTCCTACATCAAAGGCACCAACGGGACGTCAAATGGCATTGTCCCGATGCTCCGTGTCTTCAATGACACGGCGCGCTACGTTGATCAAGGAGGCGGAAAGCGGAAAGGGTCTTTCGCTATTTATATAGAGCCTTGGCATGCAGATGTTTTTGATTTCCTTGACCTCAAGAAGAACCACGGAAAAGAAGAGCAGCGCGCACGCGACTTGTTTTATGCTCTTTGGATTCCGGACTTGTTTATGAAGCGTGTGGAAGAAAACGGCGAATGGACGTTGATGTGTCCAAAAGAATGTCCTGGGTTGGCCAATACCCACAGTGCTGAATTCGAAGCTCTTTATACGAAATACGAGAGTGAAGGGAAGGGGCGAAAAACCATCAAGGCCCAAGATTTATGGTTCAAGATTCTTGAATCGCAAATTGAAACTGGCACACCCTATATGCTCTTCAAGGATGCTGCCAACAGCAAATCCAATCAGCAAAACCTGGGGACGATCCGTTCTTCCAATTTATGTACGGAGATCATCGAATACACCGCCCCCGATGAAGTTGCCGTTTGCAACCTGGCGTCCGTGGCTTTGCCCAAGTATGTGAAGGACGGTTCCTTCGATCATGACAAGCTATTCGAGGTGACCTACCAGGTGACCAAAAACTTGAATCGGATTATCGACCGGAATTACTATCCCATTCCAGAAGCTCGCAATTCGAACATGCGTCACCGACCCATCGGAATCGGAGTACAAGGATTGGCTGACGCCTTCATTCTTATGCGCTTCCCCTTTGATTCTGACGAAGCACGCACCCTGAATAAGGAGATCTTTGAGACCCTTTACTATGCGGCTTGCACAGCCTCGAAAGATTTAGCGAAAGAGGAAGGCGCATATGAAACATTCCAGGGTTCTCCAGCGTCAGAGGGGCGCTTGCAGTTTGACATGTGGGGGGTAACTCCTTCTAAACGTTGGGAATGGGATGTGCTGAAAGAGGAAATTAAAGAGCACGGAATGCGCAATTCGTTGCTGTTGGCACCCATGCCTACGGCTTCTACGGCCCAAATCTTGGGCAACAACGAATGCTTCGAACCATACACTTCGAATATTTACACCCGTCGCGTTTTGTCAGGGGAATTCATCATTGTCAATAAGCACTTGCTGCGCGACCTGAGCAAGTTGGGCATGTGGAATGACGACATGAAGAATCGCATCATTGCTGCCAATGGTTCGGTCCAGAATATTCAGGAGATTCCTGAAAATCTGAAAACACTGTATCGTACGGCTTGGGAAATTTCCCAGCGTTCCATCGTAGACATGTCTGCAGACCGTGGAGCCTTCATCTGTCAATCTCAATCGCTCAATGTGTTCATGGAAAACGTGAATACAGCGAAATTGACTTCCATGCATTTCTACTCTTGGAAAAAAGGGTTGAAAACCGGTATGTACTACTTGAGAACCAAAGCCGCAACGGATGCCATTAAGTTCACGGTGGATAAGAAATACAAAGAGGTTCCCGTGGTAAAAGGAACGCCAGAACCGCCGCAAAAACCCATCCAAGAAATGACGGATGAGGAGCAAGCAGCCTTGGCCTGTTCCGTTGAAGATGGGTCGGATTGTGAGATGTGCAGCGGTTAAATCCACTGGACACCATTTTGAAAAAGGGGCTCGCGCCCCTTTTTTCTTATCCCTCTCCCAATAACTGACGAAGTCCTGACATTGTATTCCCAGAAAACACCGCATTTTTGCACCATGAAATCCGAAGCGCTACAAGTTGTTTCCTTGGACTTCCGTTCTGCTCCATTGGAGTTGATCGGTGCCTTGCACCTTGAAACTTCGGAACGCCTTCAGAAAGTGACGACCTGGAAAAAGGAGTTGGAGCTTGACGGTTTGGTCTATTTGTCGACATGCAACCGCGTAGAGTTCATCTTCTCTGATCTGACTTATTTCTGCACAGGCCGCCTGCATCGCCTGCTCCAATCCTTTGAGCTCGAGCCAGACCAATTGAGTCAAATCGCCTCATCTGTCAAACGGTTCAGGGGTGATGACGCCATGACACATTTGCTCCGAGTGGCCTGTGGCCTAGATTCCATGGTGTTGGGTGAACGAGAGGTCATTACCCAATTGCGTGAAGCGTTCGACTTCAGCACAAAGCACAAATTGGCTGGCGATCAGTTGCGCGTTGCGGGAAGGATTCTAGTGGAGACGGCCAAACGCATCTTCACGGCGACTTCCATCGGATCCAAGCCAGTCAGCGTCAATTCTCTCGGATGGCAATACATGACCCAATGGAACCTCTCGAGCGAAGCTCCTGTTTTAATGATTGGCGCAGGCCAAACAAATCGCAACGTTGGTCGCTTCATGTTTGATGCCGGGTTGCGCAACGTCACCGTCCTGAATCGCACCCCACATGCTGCTGAGGTCTTAGCCAAAGATTATGGCTGGAAATGGGGCTCGATGGATGATTTAACGGATCAGCTCATGCAAGGACCTCAAGCGATTGTCATTTGCACTGGCAGCTCCACTCCGATATTGGATGCAGACCAAGCCAGAGCTTTGCCCGATGGGGCAATCCGTATTCTTGACTTGGGATTGCCATGCGATACCAGCCGTGCGTTTCGCATGCGCGCCGAAACAGACGTTGTTGATTTGGACGTGTTGCAAACTCAAATCGATGCCAATCTGTCCGTCCGTCAAGCCGCCGTTTCAGCCTGTGAAACACACATCGAAGAAGCGCTGGCACAATACCAAGAACGACTCAAGCAACGGCAGATGGAGATTGCGATGAAAGCCTTGCCTTCTACTATTTCTGCTATCCGTGAAACAGCGTTGGGGGAAGTGTTCGCTCAGGATCTTTCCAAACTCGATGATGACACGCGAGAACTGATTGAACGCATCATGACGTACATGGAAAAGAAGTACGTGAGCGTTCCCATGAAGTTGGCAAGAGAAGCAATCTTAGATCAACTTCGCCAATCGTAAGTTGCAAGCTCATAGGGCTTCACCATGACTTCAGATTCGCACGACAAACCGACCCCATCCCGTTCACCACACTTTCGCATCGGCACGCGCGGAAGTGACTTGGCCTTGTGGCAAGCTCACTACACCCGCATCGAAATTGAGCGTCAGGGAGGATCGGCCGAACTTGTCATTATTTCAACCCAAGGAGATCGCATTCAAAACGTGTCCTTTGACAAACTGGAAGGCAAAGGGTTTTTCACCAAAGAAATTGAATCCGCCCTCTTAGAAGATCGCATCGACATAGCTGTTCACAGCCACAAAGATTTAGAAACCACTTCTCCTCCTGGCTTATGTATTGCGGCGGTGCCAGAACGAGGACCGGTGGAAGATCTTTTGGTGATGCATCCAGCGGCACGCGACGTGCGAACACCCTGTGGTGTAAAGCGCCATGCGGTTATTGGAACAAGCTCCCATCGAAGGCGCGCTCAACTGGCAATGTTGCAAAATGACTTGGTTGTCGAGCCTCTTCGAGGCAACGTCCCTACGCGCATTCATAAACTGCGTACGGGGAATTACGATGCCATCGTTTTGGCCCGTGCGGGTATCGAGCGATTGCAAATTGATTTGACCGGCTTGCATGTGCACGTGTTACCAGTAGGCCAATTCGTTCCTGCTCCTGCGCAGGGAGCGCTGGCAATTCAAATGAGGGAAGGTGATTCTCGCATTCCTTGGATTGAGCGCATACTTCACCACCGAGAAACCGCCGAACGCATCGAACGGGAACGCAGTGTTTTGAGGCAACTCGAGGGAGGGTGCATGTTGCCCTTTGGAGCACACATGATGGGCGATGAATTGCGCTGTTTTTTGGAAACGACATCCGGAGCGAGGCTCACCGGTATTCGAAAGGCCCTACTTATGAGTCCTGAAGAAAGTACCGCACAATCCTTGCGCCAATTGGGGGCAGTGCACGAAGCCTCTTGTTTGCTCACGCGATTGCCCGGGTCGTGGCCCATTTTTGAATCCTTGGCCGGTGCAAGTGGGGTACGCTTGTACCATCACTCTTTTATTCAAACCAAACCTACCCATGCAGATTGCCCCGTCCCACCTGGGCGTTCTGATTGGCTTTGGCTTCATTCGCCTGAGGCGGCCAAGTCTGTGGAAAATTTGATTCGAAATTTTCCAGGTCAAGTAGCGTGTGTGGGAACAGGAACAGCACGGTCCCTTGAACGCCTCGACGGGTTTCAGCCCGATTGGATTGGAATAGGAGAGCCCGCAAAGGCACATGAGGATTTCGCGGCATCCATCGCATCATCGTCAGGACGGGTTTTTATTCCCCACAGCAATCGAACCAAAGGCCGCTGGAAAACACTTGGTCCGTCAGAACGTTTGTTCGGCTGGGAAGCCTATACGACTGAATTAACACGTGAATCTCTCCCTGCTCATGATTTCGCGGTCATTACCAGTCCTTCTCAATACGAAGGTTATCTCGGGAGTAACGCTTTGGATAGCCAGGTCGTTGTCCTTGGCGCTTCATCCCAAACCGCTGTGAAAGATGCCGGCAGGCACCCCGTTAGCGTCGCTCAAGCTCCAAATGAGTGGGAGGCTTGGCTCGCTTTGGAACGGTTGCTCAACGGATAGCGCATCAACACCCACGCGTTCCAAACCACCAGGGCTAGAGCTAGGGCCAAGTGCAGTGGCTGTGCCCAAGAGGGCATGTCTGCCCACACAAACAACATTCCCGTAACCATTTGAGCCGCCACCAAAGCCAAAGCCCATTGAGCGGCCAGGCTCTTCCGATTGGGCCAGGCCCAGGCCACTTGAGAAAGGAATACCAACCATGATCCCGATCGGTGAAACTTCCACCACGAAGGCAAGGCATCCAACCATTGGTCCCGCACTATCCCGGCATGCACCAACTCGTCTATTTGCTCCCTCACTTGTGTTCCTCCAACCAGTTGAATTCCCGCCAAGATTAAAGCAATCCAGAGCAAAGGTCTTCCCAAAAGCACGTCACGTGGAGGTGAATCCATCAACGTCTTCAGCCCAGCAGACAAGGCCAAGAGAATCGCAAGCGCGCCCATCATGTGCAACGTGATTGAAAACGGTATGAGGTTGCCGTCCACCACTTTCTTTCCCATCCAGGCCACCAAGGCCAAGAGGAACAAGTTGACCATCGCCCACAAGAAAGGCCGCCAGCGCTTTTGACGCCATCCGAAAACAAAAGCCAAGAAGGCAAGCAACAGAGCGGGAATACCCGTCAACGCACCGATCAAACGGTTGATGAACTCGACCCACGTATGTACCGGGTTGAACCCCGTGAACTGATGTTTATCGTAGGGGGTCCAAAGTCCAGCCATCCGATCGGTTGCAAAGTCCGTTGAAGTATGTGGAATTTCAGTTACCCATAAGGTGTCCTGCCGGACCAACATCCTCCCGCTTTGATAAAGCGTTGCGGGTTTCCATTCTACATCATCAGCCGAATTGGGGGGAATGGTTAAACCGAAGCAACGCGGCCAATCGGGACATCCCATGCCAGAACCGGTCATGCGAACGATGCTTCCAGCTAAAACAACCAACGACGCAAAAACCAATGTAGTTCTTACCCAACGCCTCAACAGGCGTGCCGATGGATCAAGGAAGGTCCGCCGCTTTTGCAAAATGGGTGACTTGGACTGCGTCGACACCGTAGAGCCTGCCATCCGCAATCTGGGTTATCACAGCCACCAATTGATCCGAGCTGACTTGACCCGGGTCGTACTCCACATCCGCGAAATTGACCCCCCGACTATTTTCAAAATCGATCGTGGCATTCGCGACACCTGGGACCTCTAGCAATTCCTTTTTAATCTTGCCTCCGCATGCGTGAGCGCACATCATCCCCGATACGTCCAGACGCGCCATCGTTTTGATCGCAGGGCCTGCCTCATGCACTTCGGTCAACTGGTAATCGCATACTTGCTCACACCCTACGATACAAACGACCGCTAGGAAACCTGTATAAAGCGCCGTGGTAGAGCATTTGAAAAAATCCGTCATCAGCATACGGTAAAGATAACAGGTCTGTTGGTCTCAGAGAATACAACATATTCTAATTTTGCAGCCGGTTAAACCTCTCCTCAATGACACCTGTTTCCAATCAACCCCCCCATAAATGGGCTGCTCCTTTGGTTCTGCTCTTGCTGGGATTCGTGTGGGGAAGCAGCTTCATTTTAATGAAAATGGGCCTCATCGCAAGCGATGGCTCCGCGCTTTTCCCGCCACTGGAATTGGCCTCTTTGCGCATTGCAATCGCGGGATTCGCTTTGCTCCCGATCAGCATTCGGCATTTCAGAAAAGTGGAAAGACAGCATTGGAAATGGATCGCTTTGGTCGGGGTTATTGGCAGTTTTATTCCCGCCATGCTCTTTGCCACCGCACAAGTCCAATTGCCCAGTGCCGTCGCAGGCATGCTCAATGCGCTGAGCCCCCTTTGGACACTTCTGATTGCCGTTGCTGTGTTTGGCGTGTCATTTCACCGCGGACAAGTGATTGGATTAGCCCTCGGTCTGCTAGGCGCTTTGGGCTTGATTTGGAATCCTGCTGACCCGGCATGGAGTGCGAGCGATTGGCATCAATCCATCGTCCCGGGCCTCCTGTTGGTGGTCGCCACCATGTGCTATGGCATCAGCGTAAATATTACCCGTGAAAAATTGCGCGAGATGCGAAGTCCCATTATCGCTGCATGCTCATTGGGTTTGGTGGCATTGCCAGCGAGCGTGCTTTTTGTTACGGGTGAGATTCCCTCATTGATCATGCACCATCCCGACGGTGTCCGCGGTCTATGGGCAGTGGTCGTTCTCGCCGCTGTTGGGACGGCCGCGGCTTTGGTTTTATTTAATCAATTGATCGCTTGGACCAGTGCTGTTGTGGCGGCTTCCGTCACGTACATCATTCCGGTTTTTGCCACGATTTGGGGCTGGATAGACGGAGAAGCGCTGCTCCCTAGCCACATTGTTTCTGGCGCTCTGATTATGCTCGGGGTTTGGGTTACGAACCGCATGGGAGCACGGAAAAGAGCTGCTGAAAAACAAGTCCCTGATTGATGCCGGAGATATCGGTTTTTCCGCACAAAACATCTCATCACATTCGACAGAATAGGTGTTGATAAGTTGAGGAACTTGCTCTACCTTTGCCCCCCCTCTTTTGGGACCAATTAACTTTCATCATGTATGCAATCGTAGAGATCGCAGGGCACCAGTACAAAGTACAGAAAGACCAACAGGTGTTCGTTAACCGTTTAGACGCCGAAGAAGGCAAGAAGGTCAAGTTTGACCGCGTTCTTCTGGTGGATAACAGCGGTAACGTTCAGGTTGGCGCCCCAGCGATTAGCGGCGCGGAAGTGTCTGCTCAGGTTGAACGCCACCTTAAAGGCGACAAAGTCCTCATCTTCAAAAAGAAGCGGAGGAAAGGATATCAAAAGTTGAACGGCTTCCGTGCTTCATTGACGGAAATCAAGATTATGAACATCAAGGTTGCCAAGCAGTAATTGCTCGGTACTTGAAGAACCCCTTAAGCCATGGCTCACAAGAAAGGTGCAGGTAGCTCAAATAACGGACGTGAGTCCGAGTCGAAACGACTGGGCGTAAAAATATTCGGAGGTCAAGGTTGTATCGCTGGTAATATCATCGTGCGTCAGCGCGGTACCAAGCATCATCCTGGCGTGAATGTAGGAATTGGAAAAGATCACACGCTGTTCGCTTTGAAAGACGGTGTGGTTGAATTCCGCAAGAAGGCAAACAACCGGTCTTTCGTATCGGTGGTCCCAATGGGCGACGCCTGAAGACTGCAAAAATTCGCTTAGGTCTGCTGACCTGAGTGCTATTCAATATAAAATCTGACTCCCGACCCTGCAAAGGGTTCGGGAGTTCTGTATTTTTACCCATCAAATCGTGGGCCTGTTGTCCCATTGATTCCTTCGACGCAACGAAAGTTCTATGCTTACCATCCAAGCCCTTCGAGAAGAAAAAGACCGTGTACTTCAAGCACTGTCCAAGCGCCACATCGACGCCTCCGCTGATATTGAGCGCGTTTTAGAGTGGGATGCCCAACGGCGAAACACCCAGTCCATGTTGGATGATTTGCTCGCTCAGAGCAACACTTTAAGCCGGGAGATTGGAGGACTGATCCGGGACGGGAAGAAGGAAGAAGCCGAGGCGATTAAGTCCCAAACTGCCGATTTAAAAGAGCAGAGTGCGTCGCTCAAAACACAAATGCACGAGTTGGAAGCTTCCATCCAGGCATTGCTTTGCACCATTCCCAACGCACCGCATTTGGATGTGATCGCTGGAAAAACACCCGAAGACAACGTCGAGACTTTTCGGGCTGGCGAAATGCCCAAGCTGCATGCCGGTGCTGTCCCACATTGGGAATTGGCCGAACGGTACAAACTCATTGATTTCGAACTCGGTTCAAAGGTCACCGGTGCTGGTTTTCCGTTTTACCGAGGCAAGGGCGCAAAATTGCAACGGGCGTTGATTCAACTGTTTTTGGATCGAGCGGACGCCGCCGGTTACGAAGAATACATCCCACCCCTATTGATCAACGCGGAAAGCGGGTTTGGTACGGGGCAGCTTCCTGACAAGGAGGGGCAGATGTACCATGCGGTTGCGGATGATTTGTTTTTGATTCCGACAGGCGAAGTGCCGTTGACCAATATTTACCGCGACACGCTGTTGAAGGAAGCTGAGCTTCCCATAAAACTATGTGGTTATACTCCTTGCTTTCGTCGCGAGGCCGGCAGCTATGGGAAAGACGTTCGAGGACTGAATCGCTTGCATCAATTTGATAAAGTAGAAATTGTGCAAATCAATCATCCGGAGCAATCCTATGCGACCCTCGAGGCCATGGTGGATCATGTCAAAGGCTTGCTCGAGGCTCTGGAGCTTCCCTACCGCATATTAAGACTCTGTGGAGGGGATATGGGATTCACTTCAGCCATGACTTTTGACTTTGAGGTGTTTTCTGCAGCTCAGGAGCGTTGGCTCGAAGTGTCTTCCGTTTCCAATTTTGAGACGTACCAAGCCAACCGTCTCAAATGCCGATTCAAAGGAAATGACGGCAAAACCCAATTGGTTCATACCCTCAACGGTTCAGCCTTGGCCTTGCCTCGGATTGTGGCATCGCTTTTGGAAAACCACCAAGATGAATCAGGCATTCGCATTCCCACGGCTTTGCAAGCTTATTGTGGATTTGATCGCATCGATTGATAACCCATGCCGTCCTATCTTCAGAGCATGAAAAAGGAGGTCGTTTCACCTTTGTCTTTGCTGATTTGGATCGGCGTATTGGCGGTGTCATTGAATGGCTGTCAGCAGGCCAATCCCCATCAGCCGAATATTGATCAATTGACGCAATTGGACGATTCCATTGCATTCAAAGTTCGTGATCTGGAAGCGATTCCGGCAGATTCAGTGAGTCAAGCTGCCCGCTGGGCAGAGACGAATTTGCGGGAATTGGAATTGCTCTTGTCAGGAGGAAGAGTGGAAATTGACAAGTCTGAGGGCTATGTCATTTCAGAAGTTTCACGCACGCACCGATTGTTGAAAGACCATGCGAGTCGACGCACTTCACTCCTGCAAGGAGCTGAGCGAGCGCATCTGCAACTGAGTCAATTGGCCGATGCCCTCTCCCAACGCGCCACACAAGATGCCGCAGGTACGGCCATCGATTCCGGATACATCTCAGAAAACGTGATTCTTGAAGTCCGCGTATCCCGTGAGCTAATTCAAGCATTGGACGAAACAATCGGCCTGGCACAACGGGGGATGCATTTGGCATCGCAAACAAAAGCAAGCAACGATAGCCTTCAAACCATTTTAAGAGCGCGTTTAGCACGGGCCGTATTGGAAGATTCATGAAAAAACTCTGGATCCTTGCGGCAACGTGGGCGCTTCCCTTTGGAGCGATTTCCCAATCAGATCTTGAGCTGGCCGAATTCTACTACAACGAAGGTTCGTACGAGGAAGCTAAGCTCTACTTAGAGCAATTGTGGAAGCGGAACAAAACCGCGAAAGTCTACGAAATGTACTATGCCTCGCTTTTGGCCATCCATGATTTTGATGCCGCTGAAAAATTGGTTCGCGGGCGTTTGAAAAAACGAAATAGCCGAGCCACAGCGTATGTTGAGCTGGGCACGTTGTATGCTCATTTCGATCGCGATGAGGAAGCGCGGGAGGCCTTTGAAGAGGCCTTGTCTCGGCTTGAACCCGGAAAAGGCAAAGCGGTGTCGCTGGCCAACGCCTTCATCAAATTGAACGAGTTGGATTTGGCACTGGAAGTATACCTGAAGGCTCGGGACATGGGCACACGAGACATTGAATACCAACTGGCCGATTTACAGGGGCGCAGAGGGGACTATCCCGGCATGATCGATGCATCCGTTGACTTGTTGCATTTGAAGCCGACATACCTGCGAAATGTGCAGAATAGCTTCGATCGCAATCTCCGGATCCAGGACAATCCCGAGTTAGGTGAAATGCTCCGAGGGAAATTGCTTCAAGCAGCCCGCACATTCCCTGAAGACAATATTTTTCCTGAGTTGCTTGTTTGGTATTTCAACCAAAGCAAAGAATTTGACTTTGCTTTCATTCATGCCAAGTCCCTGGATTTGCGCTACAAAGAATCGGGAGAACGGTTGATTGAGCTGGCGCAAACGGCAGCCAAAAACGGGGATATGGAAACCGCCGCCGCCTGTTACCGTTATGTAGCTGCCAAAGGCCCGGATAATCCGTACTTCTTTACCGCACGGACCCAAGCCTTGCACGTGCTTTTGGAACCGCTCTTAAACGCCGTTCCTCCAGCCATCCAAGCCATCACTGAATTGGCCGAAGACTACCGGTCCACATTGCGTGATCTAGGCGTCCGAAGCGAAACGGTTTCGTTGGCCAAGGAGCTAGCCCACGTGGAGGCATTCTATCTCCAAAATACTGAAGCGGCCATCGAGATCCTCAATGAAGCATTGGCGATTCCAAACTTGTATGACCGTTCCGCGGCCTTATGCAAATTGGAACTCGGTGATATTCTTGTCTTTACCGACGCTATTTGGGATGCCTCCTTGCTGTTTTCCCAAGTCGAATTGGACTTCAAAGATGACGTTTATGGGCATGAGGCCAAATTTCGCAACGCACGCATCAGCTATTACGCTGGCGATTTCGACTGGGCTCAATCGCAACTGGACGCGCTAAAAGCTTCCACCTCCAAGCTCATCTCCAACGACGCCATTGACTTGTCCCTGTTGATTACGGATAATTACGCCTTGGACACCATCACCGAACCGATGTGGCTGTACGCCCAGGCGGACTTGCTTGCCACGCAGCACCGCTACCCCTCAGCCCGCGGGAAACTTGATTCGCTGATCACCACTTGGCCCGGACATCCCTTGGAAGACGAAGTGCTGATGCAATTGGCTCAAATGGCGCTTGCTGAAAACGATGTCGATACCGCCATGGTGATGTTGCAAGAGATCGTTTCCTTGCACTTTGATGATATCCTCGCAGACGACGCCCTTTTTCAATTGGCCGACTTGCATCAAAATTGGCTGAATGACGTAGATGCTGCCCTTCCGCTGTATGAGCAACTCTTGTTTGAATTCCCTGGAAGCTTGCACGCCATTGAGGCCCGTCGTCGCTTTCGAGCATTGCGGGGTGATGACACGGAGTTGTAAAACTTGGCTATAAAAAAAGGGCTCCCCGTTATGGGGAGCCCTCATTTCTTAATTGCTCTGGGTGTTAGTTACACAACTCACCGTAGTAAGCCAGGAGAATCAGCAAGTCGGCTGTTCCAATGATCCCGTCCTCGTTGAGATCTTCGGCCCCTCCATTGGAGGAGTTTTCGATGATCTCGTCCCCTTGAGCTCCGTAGAGGCTCAGGATAGCGAGAAGGTCACTGGTTCCAACTGCATTGTCACCGGTCACATCGCCAGGGCATTCGCGGAATGCCATCTGGTGAAAACCTTGAGTCAAGAAGATGTTTCCATCTCCAATCATCGTGGTGAATACTTGGCCGATGCTTCCATCGATTTCTCCAAGTACATCTCCAATTGCGTCAACCGCTCCCGTATGGTATCCCGACGTAATCGCTTGGCGGTCCATAGAGACTTGTGCCGTTGCGTTCTGGGAAATCATCGAGAGACCCCCCAGCAGGAACAAGATGTAAAAAAGCTTTTTCATAATGTGCTTGTTTAAGGGGTTAATTTATTATTCGTTGAATGTATTCAAGGCAGGAGCCGGGTTAGCAGAATCTAGGTAGAATCGCAGGGTCAAACCTGAATTCTTTCGAGCCCCAGCCGAACCATATTCGAAGACCAAGCTACAAGAGACATAACCATCAACTTGAGCTCCCGCCAAAGTAGATATTGAATTGTAGTCAATGTAGAATCGAATAGAATTGTCGTTTGAGTCATATGCCCAACCGTGATCTGCATCGGTCAAGTCTTCAGACAATCCACGTGCATGGAGGGTCGCGCCGGCAATGTCAGCCATGTTTGATCCTTTCAGCTCAATCGTGTAGATGAAGTTGCCGCTAGAAATTCCCCCCGTACCCATCTCAGTAGCATACAACAACAAGTCACCATTGATGTAGTAGATGGCATCACCTGTAGAGGAAGACGCAATCGCATCATATGTGAACAGCTCAGGAGGAGTAATCGCCGTAGTAATCTGTGCGTCTACATAATCCTTGTTTACCAAGTGACTTCCTATCGTCGGAGCAGTAGCAGCTGTAACGTTGCTTGTTACTGTCAAGCTTCCGCCAATGGCCATGTCACCTATGTAGTTGGCATCATCGTTAACAACCAAATTTGGAACAGTCATTGTAGTTGACGTCTCGTTAGTTATTTGGTTTAAGACCATTGAGTTAATTGTTACCGCAGGTTGACCCAATGCGTCGTTAACTGTTAGGATTGTTCCGGAAGTACCGTCAGAATTCAAGTTAACACTCTCGCTAACATCCAACGTACCATCGATGTCTGTGACATCCAAGTTGGATACACCGTCAACATCCAAGTCCACGTCTAACGTAACATTTTCGTCAACATTCAAGGTGCCTTCA